>NZ_JANSJI010000346.1:0-12041 GCF_047462475.1 Synechococcus sp. H55.11 | reverse complement strand
AGGAATGCAAGACCCATTTGCGAGGGGGTCGGTCGAAGACGGCGAAAAAGGGCCTAGAAGAGGGGGGGCAAGAGGCCTGAAAGCCTTGTGGCGCAAGGCATCGAGCGGGTCAACGAAAGAATCGGCCTTTGCGGGATTTGGCGAGGCGCTCGCAAAGCCGCTGCTACCGTTTTTGTGTTGCTTTGCCAACACGAGATGCGTAGGGGATTAGCCCCGCAGGCGACCGGAGCGCAGGATGCTGAGGATGAGCCACAGCCCCAGCAGGCTGGCGGCGCCAAAGAGCAGCTCGCTTAGCCAAAAGACCTGGAAGCGCTGGGTTTGCGCCGAGATGATGGCAGCGCCAATAATCAGGGATCCAACCAGGATGCTGTAGGAGAGGCGGTTGGCCGACTGGTCCAGGCTGGTGCGGAGGCCTTCCAGCTCCTGCACCGTCAGGTTCCAGCGCTGGGTCTCGGAGGTGATGCGGCTAAGCAGCACTTCCAGTTGCCGCGGCGACTGCAGCGAGAGGTTTTTGAGATCCAGGGCTGTGCGCAGCAGCGAGGGCAGGGGGGCATCCCCCAGCAACTGCTGCCGAAACACATCGGCCATCAGGGGGCGAATTTGCTCCGGTAGATTGTAGTCTGGGGTGAGCTGGCGGGCGATCCCTTCCAGGTTGGCCAGGGCCTTGGCGCACAGCCCCAGGTTGCCGGGGATGCGGATCTGGTTGCGCCGTGCCGCCTGCAGGATCTCGGAAAAGAGCTCGCTAAAATCCAGCTCGGCAACGCTCAGGGTGTAGTACTGGCGCAAGAGGCGCTCGTATTCCCTCTGCAGTTGGGCCAGGCTGACGGCGGGATCCCGCGGGCTGCCCCTGGGACTTTCCGGCAGGGCCAGTTCCAGCGTGAGCTCAGCACAGCGCTGGGCATCCAGGCTGACGATGGCCAAAATCAGCTCCAGCACAATCTGCTGCGTGCGGGGATCCAGCCGCCCAATCATGCCGCAGTCCAAGAGGGCCACGCGACCGGATCCCAGGTAGAAGAGGTTGCCGGGGTGGGGATCGGCGTGGAAATAGCCGTCAAGGCAGATCTGCTGGAAAAAGGCGCGGGTGAGCAGGCGGGCAATCTGCTGCGGGTCGGCGTCACTGCGATCCGCCTCCAGCAGTGGCTTTCCTTCGATCCACTCCAGCGTCAGCACCTTGGGGGTAGTGAGCGCCCAGTAGACGCGCGGCACCACCAACTGTGCTGGGTCAAACCAACGGCTAGCCTGCAGGTGTTGCCGCAGTTGCTCCGTGTGGCGGGCTTCCTGGGTAAAGTCCAGCTCCGCCTGCAGCGCCCGGCAAAACTCATCCGCCAAGGCCACCACGTCCGTCAGCCGGCCCAGCTCCGTTTGCGCCACCAGCTCAGCAATGCCACGGATAAGCCGCGTATCCTGTTCCACCACTGCTTCCAGCCCAGGCCGTTGGATCTTGAGGGCCACCAGTTCGCCGCTGAGCAGGCGGGCGCGATGGACTTGGGCGATGGATCCCGCTGCCACCGCTTCCGTGTCCAGGCTGCTGAACACCTGCTCCAGCGGCTTTTGCAACTGCTGGCGCAGCAGGATCTCCACCGCCTTCCAGGGCACGGGGGGCACATTGCTCTGCAGCGTGCTGAGGGCCTCGATGTACTCCCGCGGCAACAGATCGGGGCGGGTGCTCAGCAACTGGCCCAGCTTCACATAAACCGGCCCCAGATCCACCAAGATGTTGCGCAGCACCATCGGCGGCGGCAGTTGCGGCTCTTCCGCCTTGCCCAAGGAGAGCAAGCGCCGCATGTAGTCCCAGCCGTGGCGCAGGACTACTTCCAGGATCTCTGCCTGACGGGCGCCGCTCTGGGCCAGCCGCGCAAAGACCACTCCTTTTCCCTCCCGCACAGCAGATATCAAAGGAAAGGCACGGGAGCCACCCGGCGGGTTCCGTCCCAGCCGCCGGCTAGCCCTTCTCGCAAGGCCCGCAGCACCTCGTCGGTCTCGGCGTTGGGCTCGACAAAGGAGAAGAGGTGCTTATAGCGCAGCCTCCCCTCGCGATCGACGATGAACTGGCCCGGCAGGGGCGCCCCCAGCGCTTGGCCGACACCGTAGAGCCGAAAGGTCTTGCACTCCGGATCCACCAACAGCGGATAGGGCAGTTGCAGGTCGGCTTGGATCTGTTGGCTTTGCACCGGGTCGGTGCTGGTAATCATCAGCAGCTCCGCTCCCAAAGACCGGATCTCCTCGTAGCGGGCCTTCAGCTCCTGGATGTGGGGGTAGCAGAAGGGGCAGAAGAGCTTTTCTGTGAAAATGCGGGTAAAGGCGAGAACCACCGGCTGGTGGCCGCGGTAGTCCGACAGGCGCACGGGATCCCCGTGTACATTGGGCAGCTCAAAGTCGGGGGCCA
Source organism: Synechococcus sp. H55.11 (assembly GCF_047462475.1). Classification (NCBI taxonomy): domain Bacteria; kingdom Bacillati; phylum Cyanobacteriota; class Cyanophyceae; order Synechococcales; family Synechococcaceae; genus Synechococcus; species Synechococcus sp. H55.11. Next base: position 9,655 of record NZ_JANSJI010000346.1, on the reverse strand, counting down.
GCTCGCCAATCTGCAGAGAGCTGTTGGCCGGCTGGGGGATGAAGTTGTCGAAAAAGCGACGGTTGAACAGGCCGCTGTTGCTGGTCATTGCCATTTTTTACGTTTCTTTACTACCTGCCACCAGCCTAACCCAAAGCCTCGGCCACTGCCTTTAGCCGCCGCAGTTGCGCCCGCATGTCGTGCCGGGTCAGCTCTGCCGCCACCAGATAGAACCCTGCCGCCACCCAGGGGTTGGGGATGGAAAACTCAAAGCGGTTCACCAACAGCGTTCCCGACGCTTGGGGGCGGCACTCCCAGCGGTCAGTGCCCTGAAAAAACCCCTCAAACTGCCACTGCACCAGGCCCTCGGCCCGCTCGGCGATCACGCAGTCCAGGCTGGGGGAAATGAGAGGCAGGCGCAGGAAAAAGCGGTAGCGGCTGCCCAGTTGTCCCGTAGGGGATCCCAGCGCTTCGCAGCCCAAAAGCGGGTTAAGCCAGCGCCGCATCAGCTCCGGGTCAATGAGACAGCGCTCCACCCGCCCCACGTCAGCGGCAATCTCCATCGCTTGGGTATAGACAGGCATGCTTTAAGGAGAGGCTACAGCAGCAGGCTGCGCTTTGCCGACAGGGGCAACGGTACTCAGCAAAATCAAGATATCCCGGTACTCCACCTGATCCGGCCCGCGGCGGGGGGATCCCACCTGAATGACTGCCTGGTACAGGGACTGTTCAGGGTGGGGGGGAGACTCGAACACCAAGGTGCGGATGCCGTTGGCCTGTTCCAGATCCGAGAGGAGATCCCAGCCCCGGCCCCACAGGGTGCGACGATAGTAGACGGCAATCTCCTCCAGAGGCTGAGAGGTCTGCAAAATCAAGGAAGCAAGGCCCCCCCCTCGATCCCAAATCTGCCCGGAAGAGACAACGGCAGCGTTGGGCAACTGCAAATGAGGGGGAAAGTGAGGGGGAAGGGCGCGGGTATCCCCCAAAGAAGCCTCAAAGTGCGTGCCATCTTTGCCGATGTGACGCCGCACAGGATCCAGCTCTGGGGAAACCGGAGCAGCCCTCTGGCGGCAGGCCATGAGGGATCCCGCCAGCAGCCCAACGGTTAGCCAAGCAAGAACCGGCAGAGGACTCCGTCCCGCCGGCGCGATTTGCTCAAGACAGCACCTTTTTCTCATTTGTTGGGCCGCGTCCCTGAGGTGGGTTCTATCTATGGGGCAAGGATCTGAGCCACTCACGGGCTTGGCAGCCGGCGTGTATGGTATATAAAAGCTCGTTCTTGGGTTTCTGCCCATTCCTATGCCCAAGGTTAGCACCTCTCGCCATCCAGCCGACTCACGCTTTAGTTCTGCCATTGCCGCGCGCCCTTTTCGCGAACAGGTCAAAGGGTTAAAGCCCTACCAGCAAAAACAACTGCAACGGCTTTACCAACTGCGCCTACCCCCCAACCGCTTGGTGACGGTGGAGTTTGCCCAACGGCTGGGATCCCTGACTCAAGATCTAGAAGGCCAGCCCATCAGTGTTTACCTGAACCGGCGCGGCCAAGTGATCCGCGTGGGGCTGGGATCCCCTTTTGAGACCCAGATCCCGGCCTGGGAATTGCCTCGCCAGGGAGCCGAGCGCCTCTCCGGGATCCGCTGCATCACCACCCAAACTGGGGCAGGAGGCCCCGGCCAGAAAGCGCTGACGGCCATGGCTTTGCAGCGCTTGGATGCCCTTATCACCCTTTCCGTGGCCAAGGCAGGAGGGCAGCGGCGGCGAGGTGGAGCGGCCACGGGCTTTGTCAACTGCGCCTATCTGGCCCACCTGGTGCCGCAGGAGGGGCACCGCTGGCAGGTCTCGGAGCCTTTGCCCCTGGGGATCCTGGCAGAACAGGATCTGCAGGAGCTGGTGACGGAGCTGGAGGATGGCTTTCGGCGCCAATTGACCGCCCGCCAGGTGGATCCCAAGCAGGAGCGAGCGATCCTGGTGGGGCTGCAGGAGCTGGGGCAGAGCCGCGAAGACCTGGTGGACAGGCTGACAGAGCTGGGCCGCCTGGTGGAAAGTGCCGGCGGACAGGTGCTGCAAACCCTCTGGCAACGGCGGGAAGGCCCCAATTCCGCCACAGTCATTGGCTCTGGTAAGGTGCAGGAGTTGGCGCTGCTGGTACAGGATCTGGGGGCTAACCTGGTGGTGTTCGACCGCGAGCTCACCCCCAGCCAGGTGCGCACCCTGGAAGAGGCGGTGGGGGTGCGGGTGGTGGATCGCAGCGAGGTGATCCTGGATATCTTTGCCCAGCGGGCCAGAACACGGGCCGGGAAGTTACAGGTGGAGCTGGCGCAACTGCAATATCTGCTGCCGCGCCTGGCCGGTCGAGGGCGCACCATGTCGCGACTGGGGGGTGGGATCGGCACCCGCGGCCCTGGGGAAACCCAACTGGAAATGGAGCGACGGGCCATTCAGCGGCGCATCGGCAAGCTGCGGCAAGAAGTAGAAGAGCTGCGCCGCCACCGGCAACGGCTGCGCCAACGCCGCGAGGGATCCCAGATTCCCGTGGTGGCGCTGGTGGGCTACACCAATGCCGGCAAATCCACCCTCCTGAATGCCCTCACCCACGCCCAGGTCTATGTTGCCGATCAGCTCTTTGCCACCTTGGATCCCACTACCCGGCGGCTGGAGCTGTCCGACCACCAGGCGGTGCTGCTCACCGACACGGTAGGATTTCTAACGGAACTGCCGGAGCAACTGGTGGACGCCTTCCAGGCCACTTTGGAGGAAGTGACAGAGGCTGACGCCCTGCTGCACGTGGTGGATCTCTCTCACCCCAACTGGGAAGGGCAGATCGAGGCGGTGGAAAAATTGCTGGATGGCATGCCCTTGGCCACCGGGCCGCGACAATTGGTGTTTAACAAAATTGACCGCCTCGATCCCGAATGGGTAGAAGATGTGCGCCTGCTCTACCCCAAAGCTCTCTTTGTCTCTGCTGCTACCGGCCAAAATCTGAACCAGTTGCGCCGCACCTTGGCCCAGTTTGCGGCAGCCTTGAATCTCAACTCCCTCGATTGGCAGGAACCCAGGGATCCCTAGAAGCATTCCATAAGGATTTCGAAACCTGGGCCTTTCATTATTTATCCTGCCTCGGCATAAACATTCAGTTACATTGAGATCAGAATTGTTAACCGACTTCAGGTTAGGGAGAGAACATGGTCACTACTGCGGTTGCACCTCAAGTCGCACCTCACCTGGCCCAGTCGCATCTGACGCTGCAAACTTTGCCCATTGGCGCCGATACCCTCGCCATTCGCTCTCAAGATTGGGATCGAGATCGGTTTGACATTGAATTCGCCCTGGAAAACGGCACCACCTACAACTCCTTTTTGATTCGCGGCGAGAAGGTGGCCCTCATCGACACCTCCCACGAGAAATTTCGCCAGTTGTACCTGGATCTCCTGCAGGGGCTCCTTAATCCTGCCCAGATCGACTACCTGGTGGTCAGCCACACCGAGCCGGATCACAGCGGCTTGGTGGGGGATCTGCTGGAGCTGGCGCCCCAGGCGACGGTGGTGGCCTCCAAAGTGGCCATGCAATTTCTGGAAGACCTGGTGCATCGGCCCTTCCGGCGGCTGGTGGTGAAGCAGGGGGATCGCCTGGATCTGGGCAAGGGCCATGTCCTAGAGTTTATCTCCGCCCCCAACTTGCACTGGCCCGACACCATCCTTACCTACGACCACGGCACCCAGATCCTCTACACCTGCGATGTGTTTGGGATGCACTACTGCGACGACTTCGCCTGGGATGAGCATCCCCACCTGCTGCAGGCGGACTTTAAGCTCTACTACGACTGCCTTATGGGGCCCAACGCCCGCTCGGTGCTCTCGGCTCTGAAGCGCATGGAAGCCTTGCCCCCTATCGCCGCCATTGCCACCGGCCACGGCCCCCTGCTGCGCCATCACCTGTCCGACTGGGTAGAGCAATACCGCACCTGGAGCCTGGAGCAGGCCAAAGCCGAACGGATGGTGGCGGTGTTCTACCTGTCGGGATATGGCCAGGCGGAAGTGCTGGCTCAAGCCATCGCCCACGGGATCCAAAAAACCGGCACCCAGGTGGAGCTGGTGGATCTGCGGCTGGTGGATGCCCACGAGGTGCGCGAGCTGATGAGCTTGGCCGCCGGTGTGGTGATAGGCATGCCGCCCCAATCGGGGCCAGATGCGGCCACCACCCAGGTGCTGCTGAAAACCCTCTTGGCCTCTGCCCACAGCAAGCAGGGCTTTGGCCTCTTCGAGTCGGGCGGCGAAGATGATGAGTCGGTCTACCTCTGCCGCAACACGCTGCAGGAGATCGGTGCCAAAGAGGTGTTTGCCCCGATTTTGCTCAAGCAGCCTGCCAGCGAAGCTCTGCTGCAAGTGGCTGAAGAAGCGGGTACCGACTTGGGGCAATGGCTGACCCGGGATCGCAGCATTCAGCAGATGAAAGCCCTCGATGCCGACCTGGATCGCGCCCTGGGCCGCATCAGCAACGGCCTCTACATCCTCACCGCTCGCAAAGGGCAGGCCACCAGCGCCATGCTCGCCTCCTGGGTGGCCCAGGCCAGCAGCGATCCGCCGGGGATCAGCGTTGCCGTGGCCAAAGACCGGGCCATCGAGTCCTTCCTGCAGGTGGGGGATACCTTCGTCCTCAACGCCTTACCGGAGGGCCACTACCAGCCCTTGATGCGCCACTTCCTGAAGCGCTTCCCACCAGGGGCCGACCGCTTTGCCGGCATCAAAACTTACCCCGCCGCCAACGGATCCCCCATCCTGGCCGATGCCCTGGCCTACCTGGAATGCCGCGTGGTCAGCCGTCTGGAAACCAGCGACCACTGGGTGGTGTACAGCACGGTGGAAGCCGGGCGGGTCTCCAACCTGGAGGGCCTCACTGCCATCCACCACCGCAAGGTGGGGAATCATTACTGATCCCTCACCCCCAGCCCCTCTCCCTAGGGGAGAGGGGAGATTCAGGGTTGGCCTGGGGCAAGGCCAGTACTCGCAGCTCGCCCCCAGCCCCTCTCCCCAGGGGAGAGGGGAGATTCGCCAGGTTCGGAAACAGCCGCTCTGCCGATGCAAAAACTTCCCTCCAAACTTCAATAAGACTGTCGGTAGCGCAGCCCGTTGGGATGCAGGAAAAAAGGGCTGTCTTCTCCCAAAGGGATCCCGTCTGGCTGCAGTGGAAAAGGCAGCCCTTCTGGGCTCTGTTCCGCTTCCTGAGAGAGGCGGTAGAAAACTCCCCCGCATCCAGAAGAGGGAATCTCCGCAGCAGCATGCTGCTGTTGCCAGCGCTGGTAGGGGCTGAGCCGAGCTTCCCTCCGGTCGATGTCCGGCGGCCCAGGGAGAGAGGGCGCTATAGCCGGCTGTCCAGCGGGCAAAAGAGCCGCCACCTCCGCTTGGGCCCACCCTGCCGGGGCCAAGGCCAAAGCCAAAAGCCAGCCGCTTCCCCAAACCCAGATGAACTGCCGCATGACCGGATCCCTCGCTTTAGGCTCTCTACTGTCCAGCACTGAGAAGATGGCTCCCATCTTCTCAAGGCCGGACTGAGGGGGGCATGACGGAGATCCCGCCAAGCCTGTGATCTGGATCAGCTCAATCCAGACCCATCTCCATCAAATCAATAGGGATCCCTTGTCAATGCCCATCTACCCGCTAGCAGATTTGCCGGAATGGTCTGCACTGCCGGCCCGTACATAGGCGTGCCAAGCCAAGTCCAGCAGGCCATCCAACACCGCCGCAGCCACTGCAGGGCCCCCCTTGCGTCCCTCGGTGCGGATATGAGGCACCATGGAATCGGCCAGCTCCTGCTTGGCTTTCACCACGTTCACAAACCCAGCCGGCGTGGCGATGACCAGAGCAGGAGCCACCTCCTTTTCTGTAATCAACCGAACCAACGTGGAAAGAGCCGTTTGGGATTGGCCAATGATAAAGATTGCTTCAGGATAGCGTTGGGCCAGGGTTTCCAATCCCCAAGCAGAGCGGGTCTTATCTTTTTGGGGGCGAGTAATCGCTTCGCTGCCGCAGTAGATGGGGTTGGAAAAGGTGTTCTGGACGGCCCAGGCAATGCCTACCTGTACCATCGGCTCATCTACCACAATGGTGGTACGCGCTGCCAGAGCCGCCGCTCCAGCTTGCAAGGCTTCGTTGCCAAAACGGATAAGGTTCAAGTACTCAAAGTCGGCAGTAGCATAAATAACACGGCGAACCACTTCATACTCGGCAGGAGAAAGCTCGTGCTTGCCCACCTCCTGGTCGATGATCATCAGGCTCTCTGCATCGGTGACATGCCACTCCATCGGTTCCAGACCCCGCCCGCCGTTTGTTCTCGGTAATGACAGGATTGTACCTGCAGAGGCTCCGATTGGTGGGAAAAGCCATCGCCTAACCCGGCGGCCAACCCATCGCTCGACCGCCGAGAATGTGGATGTGTAGGTGAAAGACGGTCTGCCCGCCGTCCTCCCCTTCGTTGATCACCAGTCGATAACCTTTGTTTAAACCTGCCTCGGCAGCCACCCGCTGAGCCGTCAATAGCAGATGCCCCAGCAACGCTTCCTGGTCGGGCTTGGCCTGGGCAATGCCGGGGATAGGCTCCTTGGGCACCACCAAGATGTGGACAGGGGCTTGAGGGGCGATATCTTTGAAGGCGATGGCCCGCTCATCTTCGTAGACAATCTGGGCCGGGATCTCCCTGCGGATGATCTTGCCGAAAACCGTGTCGCTCATGGGTGGTTACAAGCCAGTTCTGACCTTAGCCTAGCCGCTGATGGCCCTCATTGGTTGAGCAGCCACTCAAACTCCTGTTGCAGCGAGCGAATGTGCCCCACCCGCGAGACCAACAGGGCATCTTGCCCAGCATCCCGAAAGCGAGACTGCCACAAACTCACCAAATCGGGGTTGCTACACCAAAAGCAGATGACGGTTTCCACCAACTGATCCCAATCCCAACCCCGCCGGGCCGGCACCTCCTCCAGGGATCCCAGCAGCGCATCCAAGGTGCAAGGGCTGGTGCCTAAGTATTCCACCCCACAGGGCCGCTTTGCCAGCTCCTGCTGCTGACAGAAGAACTCGAGGGCAGGGGCAATGCCGATGATCTCAAAAGTGTAAACCATTGGGCTCAGTCCTAGAGGGTTTCCTTGCGAAAACAGAGGTTTTGCAAAAGAGGAGTTCAGCAATCTCTCGACAGAATTGAAACTGGGATCTTTTCCCATCCGTCGTCGATCTGAACCTGGATGTTAGGCACTGACTATATACTCAACTTGGGCCAATTGCCAAGACTAAAGAACAGGCGGACACGACTCTTTTGCCACTGGTCACTACCTGGAGATAGGATGCTTCAACACCAAAGAGGTGAGCTTTGCCTGATGAGCGCTCCAGCGAACAATCCTGCGCAGATAACTGCTAGCAAACCCAAGTAAGGACTGCCAGCACTCATCGAGATTTTTTGCTGGTTGACTCTGCTGACAAAGCAGTTGACGCCCACCTTTCCTGGGGGCGTCAGAGAGATGGTGCTTCCAAAAGAGCGAAAGCCCAGAAACAACTGGCGTGGCGAAAGTCTCCAGCCTAGGCCCTTTCTTCTATCCAAGTGGGTACTGGGTTCTGGATATTTTCCGGGACAGGAGAGCTGGGGGCGGGGAGATGAAACTCGATGCGCGGCTGCCCCACTCCATAGGTGAGGGTGTAGCTCCAGTGCAGACAGCGCAGCCACAGGCGGGGATAATGGACTTCCAACCAGGGCTGCAGGCGCCGCACCAGCCTTGGGAGCCAGCCCCTCAGCAAAGCTGAAGTCAAGGCCAGCCCGCTATAGCCGAAGTAGGTAGGTAGCCACTGGGCAAAGCCCTTGGCCCCTACGGCCTCCCAGATCCACAGCAGCAGCCGCGGGTTTTGCCAAGCCGCTTTGATGGCCATGCGGTTAAAGGCCAGCCAGCCGGCCCGGTCTTTGATGAAATCATCTACCACCTCTGGCGGCTCGGTGGCGAGAATGCCGAAAAAGCTGTTGAGGATGGCGTTGATGCGTTCGGGGGGCAATACCTTGCCGGTGGGCACCATCATCCCCCGCGAGAACAGCCAAGTGACGGCGGAGTTGCCCTGGTAGGCGCGGATCTGGGCCAGGTCAGAGGCTTTGAGCAGGTTGTGGCGCAGGGCTGTGTTCAGCAGGTCACAGAGGCGGGGGCAGTTGCGCACCAGGGATCCAAACCCGGTAAAACTCAGGGGGGATTGCAGGGCCGCCGCATCCCCAATCAAGAGGACGCGGTCGAAGGGCTCCTCTGGAGTCCGCTGCGGGCTAAACCGTCCGGGAATGTAGCCGAAGGTGGCCTTTTTCCACTGCAGGCGCTCTGGGTTGCAGCGGCGGTACTCCGGCAGGATGGTGAAAAAGTCTTCGTACAATTCCAGCAGGGATCCCGGATTTTCCGGATGTACCTGGTGGTAGTGGAACAAGTAGAAGGTGAGATCCTCGCCGGGGCCGGGAAAGAGCTCCCAAATGAGCTGCCGACCGCGGCTGATGTCCCCGTGGCTGGCCAGGATGTCGCCAAATTGGGGATCCCATACTCCCGGCTCAAACCCTCCTGCAATGGTGGCCCCGACGGTGGGGCAGACGCTATCAAAAGCATGATGGCGGTAGAGCTGCTGGGCAATGGGCGAGGCCGTCCCCATGGCATCCACCAACAGGCGGGATCCCAGCCGAAACTCAGCTTGGCCGATTAAATCTTTCACCACCACCGTGACGCCCTGGTCTTCGATGTAGGCCCGCCGGAACTCCGTGCGCTCGTAGATGGTGCCGCCGCAGGATCTCAGGATCTGGCCGCAGAGCTGCAGGAGCTTTTCGGCATCGATGGCCAGGTTCAACACCGTCGGCGTGTGCAGGACGGGGGCGCGTACGGGGCTGTTGCCATCAAAAAACTTGTTGAACCCATCGGTGTATTCCCTGAGGATGAGGCTCTCTATCTCCTCGGGGCTGAGGAGGCCGAACTCCGCTAGCGTCTGCAGCTCCCGCCGCGAGATGTTCCACTCCCGGTTCATGCGGCCAAAGGGCAGCCGTTCCACCAGGGCCACGCGGTAACCTAAGCGGGCCATGGCCGCACCGTAGATGGCCCCCAGCGCCCCGCCCACGATCACCAAGTCCCACTCCAAGGGGGCAGGTTCAGGGGCCGGCTGGCGAAACAGCACCGGCTGCCGCTGAGGATGGGGGGATTGCACTTCTTCCCGCCAGCGCTTCTCCCACCAGTAAACCCGCTGCAGGTCAAACTCGCCGTTGGGAATGCGGCGGAAATACTTCACCGTCTGCGGGTAAAAAGGCTCCAGTTGCTCAAAGATGGATCCCTGGCTGAGATCGATAGCTGGCAACTGCGGGTAGCGGTGGGGAAATCGGCTCTGGATGGCCTTTTCCAGCTCTCTCAGCCAGCGCCCCTGCCGGGGGAAAGGCCGCTCCGACCACTGGAACACCTTGAGATAGGTGGTGTTCAGCCCCGACCAGAGGAAAACGGCCAGCTCGGCCCCACATCCCTGCAGGCGCAGGCCGGTGGCGGTCGGCAGTTTTTGGCTGCCCTGAGGCAAGGGGATACACTCCTGCAGCCAGCGCAGCACCTGGGCAGTGTCTGGACAAGGGATCTCGCGATAGTACAGGGGCTTGAGCACGGCGCCGAGATAGAAAACAGAGCAAATCTTCACCCATTGTG
>NZ_JANSJI010000345.1:0-578 GCF_047462475.1 Synechococcus sp. H55.11 | reverse complement strand
CTCAAAAGAGCATGCCGCTCCTGCTGAGCTCTGCCGGAACTGGCCGCTGCCGCCCCGTGCACTTCGTCGGCAATGATCAGCTCAGGACAAAACTGCAGAAATTGAGGGCGGTTGCGCTCCGTTTTAACAAAATCAATGCTGGCCACCTGCACCGGGAAGTATTCGTAGAGATTTTGTCCCGGCGGGGTTTGCCGCTCCAGTTGCCCTACCGTCCCCGACCGGATAACTACCGGCTCGAGGTTAAACTTTTCCGCCAGCTCCCTGGCCCACTGCTCGCACAAGTAAGGCGGGCAGAGGACACAAAAGCGGCGGATCTCGCCGCGATCCAGAAGTTCTCTGGCTATCAGCAGCGCTTCAATGGTCTTGCCCACTCCCACATCATCGGCAATAAATAGCCGCACCGGATCAAGGCGCAGCGCCATGAGCAACGGCACAAACTGGTAGGTTCGTGGCCGGATGGAGACGCGCCCCAGCGAGCGGAAGGGAGTGGCGCCCTCGCGTAAGATAAGGCGCGCTGCCTGCCAGAGGAGATGGGCGGCTGCAGCATCGGCAACTTGGTCGGCGCGGGGCAGCGGGAA
>NZ_JANSJI010000344.1:0-3179 GCF_047462475.1 Synechococcus sp. H55.11 | reverse complement strand
TCCCTGAGGGAGAGGGGCTGGGGGTGGTCGCGTGAGCGGCGCGGAGCGCTTGGGCAGGCCTCCTCAGTACGGAGATCGCTCCAGGAGTTTCGCGATCCCTCGACTTCCCCTGAGGCGGCAGAGGGAGATAATGGGCGGCATGGGCAAAGAGGGGAAAAGCTTGCCAAAAGCTGCCCTCAGCCTTCTCGGCCAAAACTTTCCCAGGAGCTTTTATGAGTGCCTTCGCCCAAGCCCCCAAAAAGTGCGTTTCTGCCGTTTTTAAAGAAGAAGCCAAAGTCCAAGAGTGCATCCAGCGCCTGCTCAACCGCGGCATCCCCAACGATCGCATCTCCATCATTGGCCGCAATTTTCAAACGGAAGCCAAAATCAGCGGCTTTATCACCCGCAAGGATGTGGTTCTCGACGGGTTGACCAGCGGCGCCATTTATGGATCCCTGTTTGGATCCCTGTTGGGGCTACTTACAGGGGTAGGGGTGCTGTTTATTCCCTTTTTGGGAGCGGTGGTGGCCGCCGGGCCCTTGGGAGCGGCGCTGCTGGGGGCAACCGGTGGCGCTCTCTACGGGGCGCTGGGAGCGGGGCTGGGATCCGCCCTCATTGCCCTGGGCATGCCGCAGGAGAAAGCTGCCATCTACCAAACCCGGGTGCAAGCAGGTGAGTTCCTCTTGGTGGTGCAGGTGCCGGAGGAAAAAGCCGGCGAAATCTACTTGCTGTTGCAAAGTGCCGGCGGCGAAGAGGTGGCCACTGCCGACTTGAACTTGCCCAGTGAGCCAGAAGGCAACCTGACGCCGGAGACCATCTCCCCAGAAATCCGCGCCGATCTCTCAGAAGAAGCCCAGCAAACCTTTGTGGAAGCCTATAACCAGGCCAAGGCAGAGGGCAACCCCGTCGCCCAAGCGCTGCTCAAGGCTTGGGAAAAGGTCAAACAAGTTTTCACAAGGGACGACAAGGGGATCTTTTCCAGGCGCAAGCCCTAGCCCAGATAGCTTCTCAACAGCAGGAGCAGAGCCAACTGCCCCGCCGTGGCTCCGTCTCTTCAATACCCACCTTACATTCTGAGAAGTATCCTGAAAAGCCTTAACCTGATTTCGTAGGGGTGAGCTTATGGCTGCGAGCGATTTCAAGGACTACTACCAGATCCTGGGCGTCAGCCGAGATGCTTCTTTAGAGGAGATCAAGCGCGCCTATCGCAAGCTGGCTCGCCAGTATCACCCCGACGTTAACCCCGGCAACAAGGCAGCCGAGGAGCGCTTCAAGGAGATCAACGAAGCCTACGAGGTGCTCTCGGATCCGGACAAGCGGCGGCGCTACGACCAGTTTGGCCAGTACTGGCAACGGGTGGGCAGCGGTGCGGCGGCAGGGCCGGGCATGGAAGGATTTGCCCAGTACACCAACTTTGAGGACTTCATCAACGATCTGCTGGGCCGCATGGGATCCCGCCGCGGCGGCTTCCAGGGTTTCACCACCGGGTTTGGGCCGTTTGTCTCGGTGGATCTGCCAGGGCAAGACGTAGAAGCCACGCTAGGCCTCACCTGGGCAGAGGCCTTCCACGGCACCCAAAAGCGGCTGAGCGTGGATGGCGAAACCCTCACCATCCGTATCCCTGCCGGCGCCAAACCCGGCAGCCGCATCCGCGTCAAGGGCAAAGGCCAATATAGCCCCTTCGGCGGGCCGAGGGGGGATCTCTACCTCACCCTGGAGCTGCCTCCCCACCCCTTCTTCCGCTTTGACGGCGACAACCTGCTCTGCGAGCTGCCCATCACGCCCGATGAGGCGGTTTTGGGCGGCACGGCGGAAGTGCCCACCCCCACCGGTCGGGTGCAACTGAAGATCCCTGCCGGCGTCGATAGCGGCCAAACCCTGCGGCTGCGCGGCCAAGGCTGGCGGGATCCCCAAGGGCAGCGAGGCGACCTGCTGGTGCGGCTAAAGGTTGTCACGCCCAAATCCCTCTCCCCCACTGAGCGGGATCTTTACGAGAAACTGCGGCAAAATCGGAGCTGGGATCCCCGCGCCTACTTGCAGGAGGTGAGGCTATGAGCTTGGCCATTGTGCGGTTGGAAGAACGCCTCTATACCTTTGAGCAGGCCAGCGAAGTAGCTGGGATCCCGCCCCACCTCTTGGAGTGGCTGCTGGCCCACGGTTTGGTGGAAGCCGAAAGCAGCTACCTCACCCCCCAGCAGCTCAGGCGCCTGCTCCAGATGATCCGTCTGCATCGCGACTTGGGCCTCAACTGGGTTGGGGCGGCGATGGTTTTGGACATGGCCCAGGAAATTGCCCGCCTCAGGGCGCAGCTCCACCACTACCGCGGGTTTTGAGGATCCCGGAACCCCTACGACAACCCCACTGAACCCTGCTCCTTGTCAACTTTAATTAAGGAGAACTCTTCATGGAACAGATCATCCGACGCAGCCAAGTGGTGGGCCTGCTGGCCCTGGATGGCAGCACCGCCACGGCCCTGGGCACCGTCGAAGAAATCTGGGTCGATCCCCAGGGACGGGTCTGCTACTTCACCAGCCAGCAGGGCTACACTCCCCTGGAGCAGATCTCGCTCATCGGGCCGGACGCGCTGCTGACCTACTCCGCCGTTTTCGCCACCCCGGCAACGCCCCTCAGCTCCCTCTACCGGCGAACGGTGCGCATTGGGGATCAGCCAGTGGGTTGGATTGAGGATTTTCTCTTCGACTGGGAGACCGGATCCATTGCTGCTTACATCCTGGGGGGCAGCATTGCTGAGCCCTGGGGAGGGCGCGCCGTCCTCTTACCTGAGGATGTAGAGGCCATCGACGTGGACGCGGTGGTGGTCAAGGAAGATGCTCCCCAGCGCCTCAAATCGGAGACTGAGGGCCTAAAGAACTTTTGGAGCGAAAAATCCCGCCAAGTCAAGCAGCTCATCCAGCGCATGGGGGAGCGCCTCAAAGCCCTGGTCGGCCCCCAGGATCCGCCGGAGGTGGTGCGCGTCAAGGTCAAGCAGGTGCGGGACGAGCTGGCCAAAGGGGGCAAGTTCGACCTCTCCCTGCTGGATGAGGCGGCAGAGTTTTTGCAGCAAAAATGGACAACCTGGCAGCAGCGCCTCAGCCGCGCCGCCCAGCGCATGCAAGCTGCCCTCCAGGCCGCCTGGGAGAAACTAACCGAGTGATGCTCCAACTCCCCTCTCCCAAAGGGAGAGGGGGCGGGGGTGAGGG
>NZ_JANSJI010000343.1:0-3190 GCF_047462475.1 Synechococcus sp. H55.11 | reverse complement strand
GGTTTAATAGGGGTAGAGTTCCCCCTTCGGGGGGATCCCTAGAAATTGGAAACCCCAGCAGGTGGGGCACGGGTATGAGGTGTATTGCCAGTTCCCCCTTCGGGGGGATCCCTAGAAATTGGAAACTGGATGCCCTACCCACCCCTGGAGATAGTGGGTGGGCGTTCCCCCTTCGGGGGGATCCCTAGAAATTGGAAACGGGAGTGGACACCAGCCCGAAGCTGGAGAACGTGGGTGGGTTCCCCCTTCGGGGGGATCCCTAGAAATTGGAAACAAAAGAAGAGAAGGTGGTCGCTGTCTACCCCACCTGTTCCCCCTTCGGGGGGATCCCTAGAAATTGGAAACGCCGCTCCACATCTGAAAAGTCCCCACAGGTCTCGTCCAGTTCCCCCTTCGGGGGGATCCCTAGAAATTGGAAACCAGGGATCCAGAGTGGTTCTGGTGTGGTGTAGCCCATCTGTTCCCCCTTCGGGGGGATCCCTAGAAATTGGAAACAATTTGCCAGCTACTTTCGCTTAGGTCGGGCTTGCGGATTTAGTTCCCCCTTCGGGGGGATCCCTAGAAATTGGAAACCGTCCACCTGGGCCACGTCCAACAACCGGTGGGCCTGTTCCCCCTTCGGGGGGATCCCTAGAAATTGGAAACGCTTGACGGCGGTGCGGGTGGCATCCTCACCTGTCGCCGTTCCCCCTTCGGGGGGATCCCTAGAAATTGGAAACCGAGTTGATGTCGATGGTGCCTGTCAGGATCGAGGTGTTCCCCCTTCGGGGGGATCCCTAGAAATTGGAAACCCGGTCATCCCCCGCTGGTTCAGCGTGAAGCGTGGCTGGAGTTCCCCCTTCGGGGGGATCCCTAGAAATTGGAAACGGGAACGTTGTCCAGCCAGAGGAACCGCTCCACCTCTGGCATAGTTCCCCCTTCGGGGGGATCCCTAGAAATTGGAAACATAGCTAGCGACTTGGACCCGCCCCTCGCAGATGAGGTGTTCCCCCTTCGGGGGGATCCCTAGAAATTGGAAACGGTCACTGGGAGCAACATCCCGGAACCCCCAGGAGCGGGTTCCCCCTTCGGGGGGATCCCTAGAAATTGGAAACTGGATGGTGTCGTTTCGAAGGAGCTCGGAATTTCGAACGTTCCCCCTTCGGGGGGATCCCTAGAAATTGGAAACTCGACAGAGAAGAACAACACCTAGCGGTATCTAGGGGTTCCCCCTTCGGGGGGATCCCTAGAAATTGGAAACCGACCACCCCCTTGAATCGGGGGCACCCGATCACTTCGTCGTGTTCCCCCTTCGGGGGGATCCCTAGAAATTGGAAACAGCGGTACAGCTGGGCCACATCATCGTTGATAGGCTCCAGGTTCCCCCTTCGGGGGGATCCCTAGAAATTGGAAACCCCCACCCTTCCCACAACCTATGCACAACCTATATCAAGTTCCCCCTTCGGGGGGATCCCTAGAAATTGGAAACCGCCAAAGAGGGCCTGGCCAGCCCTGCTTTGGGGGTTGTTTTGTTCCCCCTTCGGGGGGATCCCTAGAAATTGGAAACGCGGAGAGAGTGCCGAGGTAGGGTAAGCCCACTTTCCTCGCGTTCCCCCTTCGGGGGGATCCCTAGAAATTGGAAACTCTCCCAGCTAAACTCAGCATAGGGAACAAATAGTTGTTCCCCCTTCGGGGGGATCCCTAGAAATTGGAAACTAAGGCAAGTTATTGCCATCCGCTTTCGTCTGACTATTCGGTTCCCCCTTCGGGGGGATCCCTAGAAATTGGAAACGTGAGCCTGGGCGCCACAGAGGGTTGGACAAAGGATCTAGTTCCCCCTTCGGGGGGATCCCTAGAAATTGGAAACGGATGTGGACTTCTAGGCCGTCCCAGGCTTGGGCGATGAGTTCCCCCTTCGGGGGGATCCCTAGAAATTGGAAACACCTTAAGCTTTTTCGTTAACACTAACCTTTGCTCAGCCGTTCCCCCTTCGGGGGGATCCCTAGAAATTGGAAACCTATGATTTCTGGTGCATTCTGTTGGAGCTTGGGATCCGTTCCCCCTTCGGGGGGATCCCTAGAAATTGGAAACCCCAGCCACCTTACGGCCTTGATTCCATACATCCCTGTTCCCCCTTCGGGGGGATCCCTAGAAATTGGAAACAACGTACCTCTTGTTGAGCATAGGGAGTGACCAGTAGCCAGTTCCCCCTTCGGGGGGATCCCTAGAAATTGGAAACCGTCTTTATAGACGACGATTTCCGCATAGGTTTCCCCGTGTTCCCCCTTCGGGGGGATCCCTAGAAATTGGAAACTATGTCCAGGCATCCCCGCAATACCTAGCCCGGACAAGTTCCCCCTTCGGGGGGATCCCTAGAAATTGGAAACAGGAAACCCTGATTCGCAAGTGCTATGGCCTGTTCTATGTTCCCCCTTCGGGGGGATCCCTAGAAATTGGAAACGCAGCGGCGGCAGGCCTCGGATCCCTCGCCACCCCCGTCTCGTTCCCCCTTCGGGGGGATCCCTAGAAATTGGAAACTGCTGTAGCTTCTCCTGAAGATCCATCTTCTCCGTCGTTCCCCCTTCGGGGGGATCCCTAGAAATTGGAAACCAAAACGTCTGGGGTTAAAACCCCATTGACGTTGACTGTGAGTTCCCCCTTCGGGGGGATCCCTAGAAATTGGAAACCCTGGCCAACGTTAACACCTGGCCAATGTGATGCGATGGTTCCCCCTTCGGGGGGATCCCTAGAAATTGGAAACAACCTGTACGATGGTGCCGCCATCCGCTCTGTGTTGGAGTTCCCCCTTCGGGGGGATCCCTAGAAATTGGAAACACTGCGAAAGGCTTCCCGCCCAAAACCGAAATGTTTCCGCGTTCCCCCTTCGGGGGGATCCCTAGAAATTGGAAACCAGACGATCCAGTGTCGCTAAGGTGGCGTCGTCCAGTTCGTTCCCCCTTCGGGGGGATCCCTAGAAATTGGAAACCCCACGGTCATTAGCCGTGGGCAAGGGGGCTTCTTCGGGTTCCCCCTTCGGGGGGATCCCTAGAAATTGGAAACCCAACTTCAATCTCCAACTCAAAACTAAGCCTTTTGCGTTCCCCCTTCGGGGGGATCCCTAGAAATTGGAAACAAGGCAAGCGCAGCTCAGGAATCGAATCCTGAGCTGGTAGGTTCCCCCTTCGGGGGGATCCCTAGAAATTGGAAACCG
>NZ_JANSJI010000342.1:0-581 GCF_047462475.1 Synechococcus sp. H55.11 | reverse complement strand
CCGCCGAAAAGCCAGATGGCAGTTGGGTGCTTGCCAAGTTGTGTCTGCGTTTGTTCGCTCGATGGCCAGAGACGGGATCCCAGCCTCTTCAAGCAGAAGCATCCGGCACGGTGGGAGACTGTCGCTAACCTATGGATCTGGAATTGGCCACCCTCGCGGATAAATCAAATAGACAGTACCCCCGGAGTGTGCCAACCACAAAGACTCTAGCTGGTCGCGGCGGTAGGTGCGGCGAACTTCTTCATTGGTCTTGGCCGCCGGATCTTGGAGGATGGGATCCCCTTGGCTGCTGAACCCCACCAGCACCGCCAGATGGCCGTTGCTTTTGGGGATCGGCGCCCCCTCCAGCTCTCCCTCACCCCAGGCATAGCTGAGGATAGCCGGCACTCCTGCTGCGATCCAGGCCTCTGCCTGGGCCAGGCTCTGCAGCCGCGCCACCACGCCGGCCAAACCTCGCTCGGCCGCATGAGCCACATTGAAGGCCCAGTTGCCGTGGCCCTGGTAAACCCGGTCGTACACCCCGGCCGCCGCGGCGCGCACCAACGGCTCACAGGGGCGGGGATCCCGCTGCCAGTAGGCCA
>NZ_JANSJI010000341.1:0-581 GCF_047462475.1 Synechococcus sp. H55.11 | reverse complement strand
CGCCTTACGGCAATCAAAGGAAAATCATTTTTTTTAACCAGAGATTGGTAAAAGTCCAGGTTCAGTGCTCAACGCCTTACGGCAATCAAAGGAAAATCATCGGGAACACCACACCACCCCACCGCGTGGCCAAAACGTGCTCAACGCCTTACGGCAATCAAAGGAAAATCATGACGAGCGGCCTGTCAACCAGCGTCACACCCCACATGTGCTCAACGCCTTACGGCAATCAAAGGAAAATCATGCGGTTGGGGAGCAGCAGCGACACGACGGTGTTGGAAGTGCTCAACGCCTTACGGCAATCAAAGGAAAATCATTGGGAAAAACCCCGCCAGTAACACGGGGTTATTTTCAGTGCTCAACGCCTTACGGCAATCAAAGGAAAATCATCTGGCCAGATTTTCCACCTTGCACACCATAGGAGAAGTGCTCAACGCCTTACGGCAATCAAAGGAAAATCATCAGGCCGGCTGGGCAAAACTCGCCGATAGACGGGAAGTGCTCAACGCCTTACGGCAATCAAAGGAAAATCATAACAGCTCCTCAAACCGCGCCACCAGACGGCTCTCGTGCTCAACGCC
>NZ_JANSJI010000340.1:0-49212 GCF_047462475.1 Synechococcus sp. H55.11 | reverse complement strand
CTAAGGGATCCACTCCAGGCCAAAGCCAAAGCTGGATTCCTGTGCCAAGGTCGAGTTGCGCAAGCTATAGCGAGCAGAAAGGCGAAAGGAAGGGCTGATGGCGTAGGCAGCGGTGATCTCCGCCAGGGTGGCTTGTCCTTTTTCCTGGGGGGCAACCCAACTGTAGCTGCCGGTCAAATCTGCTGCTTCGGGCGCCAGGGCCAAAACGGCAAAAGCCCCATAGCTAACTCCGCTGAGGCTGTGGTTTTTCTGTTCCAAAGCTCGATATCCCAGTTGGGGGGCCAGGTTCAAGCGGGATCCCATGGGGGCCAGAAAGTAGCGCATCTCCGACCCGTACTGGCGCACTTCTGGATGTTCGGAAGATTGTCGATAGTCGCCGCTGAGGGTGAGGCGATCGGCCAGGCGCAAGTCCTGCAGGCTGATTCGCCAGTGAGAGGAGGACTCGAAACCGGCCTGCAGGCGGGTGGGCAGGACGGGGGTATTGCGGATTTCTTCCAGGAGATTGGGTGGATTTTGCAGCCAGCGGCGCAGCACCGGGCTATTTTCCAGAACTTGGCCCTCCAGCCCCAAATCCAAAGCGGCTGAGAGCGGGGCCGGCACAGGATCTGGAAGACTTGCTTGCGTCGAATTGGCCCAAACTGGCCACCCTGGCGTCAGCTCGGCCCCGAGGAGCAACAGACCCAAGCAAAGCCCTTTGCCAGATCGCTCCACCAACTGCAACCCTCGCCTATCCCGTTTTTAACTCTAGCTGCTTCGAGAGGGATCCTCCACAGAAAACGGGACAGCGGAGAACCGGGGGCGGCTCAATGACAACGGAAAACCTAGCTCTTTCGGCTGTGGGCAACAACCCGCAGGCGCTCGGCTAACTTTTGCAGTTGCCGCTCAAATTGTAGATTCTCTCGCTGCAACTGGCGAACTTTTTCACAGCTATAGAGAACGGTGGTGTGGTCTTTCCCGCCAAAATAATCGCCAATTTTGGGCAAGCTGAGATGGGTGTAGTGGCGCATCAGGAACATAGCAATTTGCCGCGCTTGGCTGATGTCGCGCTTGCGGGAGGATCCCAATAAGCTCTCCCGGTCAACGCCAAACTCTTCACAGATGACTTCGATAATTATATCGGCGGTGATCTCTTTCGGCTCGCTGGGCGGATTGAGGATGGGTTGAATGGTCTCCACGCTCATCGGCAGGCCAGAAATGGAGACGTAGGCGACGGCGCGGATGAGGGCGCCTTCCAGCTCGCGAATGTTGCTGGTGTAGGTGGTGGCAATGTATTCGATCACCTCAGGTGGTAGATTCATCCCCTCGTACTCGGCTTTTTTCTTAAGGATGGCCATGCGGGTCTCGATATCCGGCGATTGAATTTCTGCAATCAAGCCCATCGAAAACCGAGAACAGAGCCGCTCCTGCAGACGAGGGATCAGGTGAGGGGAGCGGTCGGCAGCCAGCACGATCTGTTTACCCGATTCGTGCAGCGTATTAAAGGTGTGGAAAAACTCCTCTTGGGTGTACTCTTTGCCTTCGATAAATTGAATGTCGTCCACCAATAAAATATCCACATCTCGATAGTGCTCCCGGAAAGACTGCATGCTGTCTCGCCGGATGGCATCGATTAAATCGTTGGTAAAGCGCTCGGTGGACACGTAAAAGACCTTCGCCTGCGGATTCGCCTCCAGTTGGTAGTGGCCGATGGCCTGCATGAGGTGGGTTTTGCCCAGCCCTACTCCGCCGCAGAGAAACAGCGGGTTGTAGGCGCGCCCAGGCTTGTCGGCTACGGCCAGAGCTGCAGCATGGGCCATGCGGTTGTTGGGGCCAACCACAAACCGTGAGAAGGAATACTTGGGGTTGAGATCCGGCGCTCGCATCGGCAGGCTGCCGCCGACTTCCAGCCCTAGAGTGGGGGAGGCAGGTAAGCTGCCGGCTCTGGGCAATGTTGGGGAAATGGCTTTTGCAGGGGGTTCTTCCTCAACCAAAGCGTGGGGGGAAACCGAAAACTCCACCTGTAAAGGGATCCCGGCCACCCGCTGCACCACCTCGGTGATGGTGGAGGCGTAGTGCTTTTGCAGCCAACCCCGCGCCCATTCGCTGGGAGTCGAGATGGTGAGGCGGTTGTCCACCAACGACTCAGGCCGCGCCGTCTTGATCCAAGCCTCAAAAGTTGGACGGCTGAGCTGTACCTGTAGATGCCCCAGAGCTTCATTCCAGAGCTGATCCAGGGAGATATCCACACCACACACCCAGAGCGACACAGCAAAAGCCCAAGAGGAACAGCAGCCTCTGCTCCCTCGACAGTGGCTTTAGGATTCCCAATTTAGCTGCTCGGCGTGGGCTGGCCAATCTAGCTATTTTCCGTTGAGTCTGCTATAATTATTCGCCCCAGGCTGAATTTCGCTCTGGTCGGCTCTGGCAAGTGATGTTGGCTTCATAGGTTGGCTTCTCACCATGACTCAGCGTACCCTTCGCGGCACCAATCGCAGACGCATTCGCGTCTCTGGGTTTCGGGCCAGAATGCGCACAGCAACCGGGCGGCAGGTCTTGCGGCGGCGGCGGGCCAAGGGGCGTTATCGCCTGGCTGTTTCTTGAGGCGCGATCCGGCTTTAAGGGCAGGGCCCTTTGTTTAGTTCAGGGTGGGATCCGCCACCATGCTGCCTGCTCCTTATCGCTTGCGGGATCGGCGAGCTTTCCAGGCGCTTTACCAAGCGGGGCAGCGTCGTTCCGGTGCGGGCTTGACCCTTCTGTTTCAGCCGATGCCCCCAGGGTGTGAAGGGATCCCCAGCCAGGTGGGGTTGGCAGTTAGCAAAAAAGTGAGCAAATCGGCGGTACGGCGGAACCGGCTGCGGCGTCGCCTGCGGGAGGCCATACGGCCTCTCTGTCCAAACCTAAAGCCTGGCTACCAGTTGCTGCTCATCCCCAAGCCCAACCTGCTCACCTACAAGTGGCCAGAGCTACAGGCAGAGGTGCATCGTCTTTTGCAAAAGGCCGATCTGCTCGTCGATCCAAGCCCAGATCCTGGGCCTTCTTAGAGGCTGGGCAGGCTGCACTACCCGTGCTAGCCTGGTGCCATCATCTGCTGCTGGTTGCACCAGATATGGGGTGGGATGTACATCAAGCGGATCGAGCTGACCCGATTTAAGTCGTTTGGCAGCACGACCTCGCTGCCCCTGTTGCCGGGTTTTACGGTCATCTCCGGCCCCAACGGCTCCGGCAAGTCTAACATCCTGGATGGGATCCTATTTGCGCTGGGGCTGTCTTCCTCACGGGGGATGCGGGCAGAGAGGCTTTCGGATCTGGTGCATTCCGGCAGCCTCAACAGCAACCGGCGGGTGGAGACCCACGTTTCCGTCACCTTCGATCTGGGGCCGGGAGAAGATGGCCAGCCCAGAGAATGGAAAGTCAGCCGTCGGCTGCGGGTCAGCCCCGGCAAGGGGGAGGATCCCGACTCCCTGCCCTACACCAGCACCTTCTACATCAACGATGTGCCCTGCACCCTGAGCGAGCTGCACGAGCAACTGGAGGCGATGCACATCTACCCCAACGGCTACAACGTTGTCTTGCAGGGGGATGTTACCAGCATCATCTCCATGAACTCCAAGGAGCGGCGGCAGATCCTCGACGAATTGGCGGGGGTGGCCACCTTCGACCGCAAGATCGCCCAGGCCAACGCCAAGCTGGAGGGGGTGCGAGAACAAATTGAGCGCTTCCGGCTCATCGAGCAGGAATGGCAAGCCCAAAGAGAGCGGCTGCTCAAGGAGAGCGAAAAGGCGCAGCAGTACCAGCAACTGCGGCTGCAGTGGCAAACGCTGGAGCAGCAGCAACAGGTGTTGCTCTGGCGGCATTTGCAAGCCCAAGTGGAAGCAACCCAGGCAGCCATTCGTCAGCTTTTGGCAGCTCAGGAGCAAGCCACTGCTCAGGTGCAGACCTTGAGCGAGCAGTTGCAGCAGGCCGAAGCCGCCCTGAGCGAGCTGCAAAGCCGCATCCACGCCCTGGGGGAGGAAGAATACCTGCACCTGCAGGCCCAGATCGCTGCCGCCGAAGTGCAACGGCAACAGCTCAGCCAACAGATCGCAGCCTGGCAGCAGGAAATCGAGCAAGCGCAGCGCCTGCAGCAGGAGCGCCAAACCCAACAGCAGCACCTGCAGACAGAGCTGGAACACCTGCAAAGCCAACAGGAGCAACTGGCCCAAGCCCAGGGATCCCTGCAAGCCCAGGTGCAGAAAGCCCGAATCAGCCTGGAGCAAAGCCGCGAACAACTGCGGGCCCTGGCCCAATCTGCCGAGGCCTGGGTCAAGCAGCAGCGCTACCTCACCCGCCACCTCGAAGAGATCCGCGCCGAACAGGAGCCTCTGCAGCAGGAGCAAATTCGCCTGCAAGAGCGACAACGGCAACTGGAACGGCAAAGCCAGGAGACCCAGGCGGAGATCGCCCAGATCGAGACGTGGCTGGGATCCCACCTGGCCCTCACCGCCGAGCTGGAACAGGCCTGCCGGCAGTCGGAAGCCCAGGTGCAGGCCCTGGCCCAAGAGCTGGCGCAACTGCAATCCAACCTGGAGCTGGATCGCGCCACCCACGAGCGGCTGGCCGCCGAGTTCCACGCCAAGCAGCGGCAACTGGACAAATGGGAGACCCGCCGCCAAGTGCTGCAAGAATCCCAGGGATCCCGCGCCACCCAGGCCATCCTGAGCGCCCGCCTGCCGGGGGTTTTGGGATTGGTGGCCCAGTTGGGGCAGGTGGATCCCCAGTATCAACTGGCGCTGGAGATCGCGGCAGGCAACCGACTGCACTTTGTGGTGGTGGAAGATGACAGCGTCGCCGTCAGCGCCATCAACCTCTTAAAGCGGGAAAAACTGGGGCGCGCCACCTTTTTGCCTCTGAACAAGCTGCCGCCCGCCCGCCCGCCCGCCCCCCTCAACTTAAACGGTCTGATCGACTACGCCATTCGTTTGGTGCACTTTGAAGAGCGCTACCGAGATGTTTTTGGCTTTGTGCTCGGATCCACCCTGGTTTTCCAGAGCCTGGAGTTGGCCCGGCCCTACATCGGCCAGCACCGCATGGTCACCCTGGAAGGGGAGCTGCTGGAAACCTCAGGGGCCATCAGCGGCGGCACCAGCCCGCAGCGACAGGGGATCCATTTTTCTGCCGGCGAACACTCGGAAGGGGAAGCCCTGCGCGCCCGCCTGGCCGATCTGGAAGCGCTGCTGGCCGCCCTCACCCCTCGCCTAAAAGCCGCCCAAGCCCGCGAAAAACAACTGGCCCAGACCCTGCTCCTGGCCCGCCAGGATGCCCTGCAAGCCCGGCAATATCTGGAGCGACACCAGGCCGATTGCCAAAACCAGCAGGCCCGCCTGCAACACCTACAGGGATCCCTGACGCAATGGCAAAGCGAAAGCCACCAGATCCAGCAGCGGCTGCACCAGATTCAACTCCGCTGGGATCCCTTGCAACAGCGCCTGGCCGCCCTCACCCTCAAGCTCAGCCAACTGGAGGGATCCCCGGTCAACCAGCACTGGCAGCAACTGCAGCAGACAGTGCAGCAGCAGGAGAGCCACCTGGCGGAGCTGCAACACCACCTGGCCCACCTAGAGCGACAGCAACAGGAGAACCTCAGCCAGCAACACCTGAAGCAGGCCCAGATCCAGCACCACCAGGAGCGCCTGCAAGAGGGCGAACGGCGTCAGGCCCAACTTCAAGAGCAAATCGCCCAGGCCCAGGCCACTCTCGCCCAAATCCAGCAGCACATTGCCGAGCAACGGCAACAGATGGGCCAGATTGAAGCCCGCCTCGCCCACCTGCGCCAAGAGCGAGAGCGGCAGGAATTTCAACTGCGCGCCCAACAGCAGCAGCTCCAACGCCTGGAATGGGAACGCTACAACGCCCTCACCCAACAGCAAGAAAAAGAGGCCATCCTGGCCCAACTGCAAACCCAACTGCAAGCTGCGGCCCAAGCGCTGCCGCATCCCCTTCCCCCCTTGCCCCCCCACCTGACCCTAGACGAGCTGCAGCAGCAAAAACGCAAAATCGAAGAGCAATTGCGATCCCTGGAGCCGGTGAACATGTTGGCCATCGCCGAATACGAACAGACCCAAGCCCGCCTAGGGGATCTCAGCGCCAAACTGGCAACCCTGCACCAAGAGCGCACCGAATTGCTGCTGCGCATCGAGAACTTTTCTACTCTGCGCCGCCAAGCGTTTTTGGATGCCTTCCATGCCATCAACAGCCATTTCCAGACCATCTTTGCCCAGCTTTCCGAGGGCGAGGGCTACTTGGAATTGGAAAACCCAGAGGATCCTTTGGCTGGGGGTCTGACCCTGGTGGCCCGCCCCAAAGGCAAGCCGGTGCGTCGTCTCAGCGCCATGTCGGGCGGAGAAAAATCCTTGACGGCCCTCAGCTTTATTTTTGCGTTGCAACGGTTTCGCCCCTCCAGCTTTTATGCCTTTGACGAAGTGGACATGTTTTTGGATGGGGCCAACGTGGAAAAGTTGGCCGACATGATCTGGCAGCAATCCCGCCAGGCACAATTTTTGGTGGTCAGCCTGCGCCGCCCCATGCTCGAAAAAGCCGAGCGCACCATCGGGGTGACCCAGGCTCGCGGCGCCTACACCCAAGTAATTGGCCTGGTCAACCCCACCGCTCACGTCGGCTAAAGCAGCCAGCAGGCGGCCATCGCGGCGAGATCCCATCTCGCTCGCTATCCAGACAAAAGCGTAGATTCCAAAAACTCCGCAGGGCAAACCGGGAGATTTTGGTGATTTTGCAGGGCCCCAAGGCGGAGTTATGAGCTGCGCGCCAAGACCCACTCCACCAGCGTGCGCACCCCATAGCCGGTGGCCCCTTTGTTGTTGTAGCCTGCATCCTTCTCTGTCCAAACGGGGCCTGCTATATCCAGGTGGGCCCAAGGAGTTTTCTCCACAAACTGCTTCAGGAACAGGGCGGCGGTGATGGATCCCCCTGAGCGGGGGCCGGTGTTTTTCATGTCGGCCACAATCGAGCTGAGGCCCTCGAAATAGCCCTCCTCCATCGGCATTCGCCAGATTTTTTCTCCTGAGAGGTTGGCAGCTTGCTGCAGCTCCTGGGCCAGCGTCTCATCTTGGGTGAACAATCCGGCAATTTCTTCCCCCAGGGCAACCACACAGGCACCGGTCAGGGTAGCCAGGTCGAGAATGGCATCGACGCCCAGCTTTTCTGCAAATACCAGTGCATCTGCCAGGGTAAGGCGACCTTCTGCGTCGGTGTTGTTAACCTCGATGGTCTTTTGGTTGGAAGCGGTGAGGATATCCCCCGGATGGATGGCATGGCCGCTGATCATGTTTTCCGTGGCGGCGACAATGAAGTGCAGCTCCGCTTGAGGCTTGAGGGCGGCCAAGGCCCGCGCAGCCCCCAAAACCGCCGCTGCTCCCCCCATATCGGTTTTCATCATGGCGATGCTGCGGGAGTCGGTTTTGATGTTTAATCCACCCGAATCGAAGGTCAGACCCTTGCCCACCAGTGCCAATTTGGTGACGGGATCCCCTTGTGCCGGCTTGTAGGTGAGGTGGATGAACCGGGGCGGCAGATCAGAGGCTTTGGCCACACCCAGAAAGGCCCCCATCCCCAGAGCTTCACATTCTTCCTGCCCCAAGATCTCCGCCTCTAGACCGTATTCCTGAGCCAGTTGGCGGGCCGTATCGGCCAGGGCCAGAGGAGTAACGATGTTGGCGGGGGCAGCCACCAATTCCCGAGCCAAGATCGTCCCTGCAGCCATTTCAGTAGCCCGCTGCAGCGCGGCTTCGTAATCGGGGCGAGCCTGGGCCAACCCCGGCACCAAGAGGGTTACCTCCTGCACAGAAAAGCTGTTTTCCTCTTCCTGTTTGGCTGAAGATTTAAATCGATTGTCCCGGTGCGCCACCAATAGGCAGGCTTCGGCCACCGCCTGAACCACACGTACCCGATCCAACCCCGTCTCCGGCAAAGACAGCATCACCCGCTTGGCTTTTAAGCCATGAGCCTGGCGCAGGCCGTTGGCTGTGGCCCGTCGTAGGGCTTCTAGCGTCAGGGCAGCGGGATCCCCCAGCCCCACCAGCACCAGTTTGCGGAGCTCTCCGGTCAGGCGCAGGGCAACACTGCTGTTCGGCTTGCCCTGAAACCCTTGCTCCTGTACTGTTTCCGCCACCAGACCCGACCACACCTTTTCATCCCAAGAGGCGATCTCAGGGGGCAGAGGTAGGCGGCCATTTCCGCCAGAAGCCGCAAAGCAGTAGACCAGGGCACATTCCCCTTGAGTGAGTGGTGGCTCGCTGAGATGAAGCTGCATGAAAAACCCTTCGGTTACGCCGTTCACAAGCGATCCTCAGTCTATCCAATTTCACCGGCTCCCGGGATGGGGGTCTAGTGGGCGGGCCGGAAGATCCCGAAGCAAGAGGTGTAGCCGTGCAAAAAGGTGGATCCCCCAACTGGGCCGATCTCGCCGTTGCAAAAGAAGCCCCCCAGGGGTAGCTCCCCCAGCAATTCCCGAAACCGTTGCGAGTCAAAGTCGGGGGTGCCGTACAGCCCCTTGCCTCGTCCCAGACAGGAGAACATCAACGCCCCACAGGGCTCCGGCCTTGGTTGCGAGGGGCCCTCTGAGGAGTAGCTTTGCTGTAGGTTGCGCTCGGCACGATAGCGGCTGAGGGCCCACTGCAGATCTTCCGCCGAAGTCTGGGCATCGCGCAGATGAAATTGCACCGTTTGGCCGGGGCGCACCCGATCCCCGATGGCCATTGCCCCCAGCCGTGGATCGATGCCCAGGATCACGCGAATGAGAAAATCTCCCGGCGTCGGCTCGGATTTGAACTCGTCCATCAGCAGGCCGATAAAGAGAGCTTGGCGGGCCAAGCGTTGATCCGATGGGCTGAGCCGTTCGGCCAAATCCTGTAAGACCGCCAAAGGAGGACGCCCCTCTAAGCCGAGGATCACATTCCCCTCCGCTTCGGTGACGCGCAAGGGATCCCCGATGGGGCGACACCCCTGGGCCACTACGGCTTCCAGCACCACGTTGCCGGAAAGGGCCAACCCCACTGTGCCTACCCGATACAGCTCCCGCCGGGGTGTGGGGGTACGCGCATCCAGCAAGAACAGAGCATTGCCGCGCGGGCCGCGGCCGCCACTGGCCAATCCCCCCACCTTGACCGCCCCTGGATAGGCAAAATCCAACCCTTGCAGCAGCTCGGAGATGCGGGAGGAAAACCCATCCGCCAAGAGCAAAAAGTGCGGCTGGGTCTGCGGCGCAACTCCCACCAGATCGATCCACGCCGAAGGGGGTGCATCCAAGTCCGGCAATTGCTCCCCTTGCAAATAAAAAGGGCGCAAGGCTACATCCGGCAGCACCGCCAAAGACAGGGACAGGGCCGGCCCATCCTCAATTTCATGCCCCCCACCCACGATACCGCCGCCGGAGCAGCCGATCAAAACGTCCACCTCCAACAGCTCCGACAACAGGGGCAGCACGCGAATGTACTCGCTGGCAAAGGCCGCCGACACAAACAAAACCCCCAAGTTGGGCCGCAGAGGCTGAGAGGGGACATACCCGGTGAGCAGCCCCGGCAAGCTGCCGGATCCCACCGCCTGCACCTGTCGCGTCAGGGCGCTCTTCAGTTGGGCTGCCTGCAGCTTAGCCTTGGCTTCCTCCACCACCTGCCGCAGAGCCGCTTCCAGAGAAGGGAGCTGGGAGAGCGCGTTCACCCACTGCATCGGCGTGTTCCTACGGTCTGGAGTTTGCTTTTTTAGGCTAGCAATTTATGCCCGAACTGGTTGTTCGACCCAGGTTCTTTGGGGATAGGATCAGGGCAGATAGGGGCGGGGATCCACAGGTGCACCCCCGCCGGGGCGGACTTCAAAGTGCAGGTGCGGCCCTGTGCTGCGGCCCGTATTGCCCCGGCTCATGATCGTCTGCCCCTGCTGCACATACTGGCCCTGGGATACGTAGATCTGGTGGCCGTGGGCGTAGCGGGTAACGATCCCGTTGGGATGGCGAATATCCACGCGGTTGCCGTAGCCATCCCCGGCGTTGCCGGCAAAAATGACCTCCCCCTCCTGAACGGCTACAATGGGGGATCCCACCGGGCCGGGAATATCGACCCCCGCATGGAAGCGACCGCGACGGTAGCCAAAGCCGGAGGTGATTTGCCCGGCAACCGGCCAGATGAAGCCACTGCTGCGGGCCCGGGGAGGAGCTGGCGGCGCTGGCCGAGCTTGGGTCTGTCTCTGGGCTTGTCGGGCGGGGGCCGGGCGGGGGGGCTGCGTGCCCGGTGCCGGAATCGTCAGGCGTTGGCCAATGCGTAGCCAGTGGGGATTGCGCAGGTTGTTGGCCTCGATAATCGACCGCTGCGTTACCCCATAGCGAGCGGCGATCCGCTCGATGGTGTCACCGGCTCCCACCGTGTGGGTCAGGGAGCCACCGGCCAAGAGGGCCTGCCGTTCTTGCTGCATCTGCTGGGCCCGGCGCTGCTGCTCGGCCTGTAATCGAGCTTGCTCCTCGGCTTGGCGTTGGGCTTCCTCTTCCTGGCGGCGGCGCTCTTCCGCTTCGCGGGCCTTCTGGGCGGCGATCCTCTCCTTCTCGCGCCGGATCAGCTCGCCCACATCGCCGGGGATGAGTAGCCGCTGGCCGATGCGCAGATATTCAGGCCGATCCAGGGGGGTTGCCTCGATGATCCGCTGCTGCGGAACTTGGTAGCGGTTGGCAATGTCTTCCAGGGTATCTCCTGGCTGGACGGTGTAGATCAATCCCGGCTGGCTGGGGATCAGCAACTTCTGCCCCGGCTGCAGTGGCGTGCTGGCCTGCATACCATTGGAGACGGCGATAGCGGCGGCGTCGAGCTGGTACATCTGGGTCAGATGCCAGAGGGTTTCTCCCGGCTGCACCTCATGCTCGAGAATGCCTCGAGGCCCTTCCCCGGTTGGGATCTGGCCGGCCTCGAAGGCTTGCCGCAGTTGGGCTTTTTTTTGCTCGTAGTTCTGCTGCAGGGCGCCGGACAGCGTGTGCACCGAGGGCGGAATCGGCTCCGCCACCTGGGATCCCCAAGGGTGGCGATGCAGTTGTCGCTGCTGTAGGGTAGCGACCCCAGCCAAGCCCAGCATCAGCAGAAGGCTGGTGGCCCAAGCCGGATAACCCCGCCGCGCCGGCGCTGAATCCCCAGGCTCTGGCTGAGCTGTCTCAGCCTCGGTTGAGCGCCTGGCCGGCTGCAAATCCGCCATCTGCTCTGCCAAAGCTTCTGTGCAGGGATCCGCCTCCAGCTTCAGAAGCCACACCAGGCCCGTTAAGCTGAGAGAGAGGGCCAAACCGGCCCACCGGAGCCTCAAGGGGGCGGCAGGATCCCTGTCCCAGCCTTCATAGGCAGAAGGATCCTGAAGCGTTGGGATCTCGGGCGGAGAAAGGGGGCTCACGGCAGCACCCCTGTGCTCCAGCTCTCCCTGGCGGGGAGTTGAGAACGTCAATTTTGGGGGCATCCTCACACCAACAGGCTGACACTAGAGTGCAAGAGAAGAAGATGTCAAAATGAGGGGCACAGACCCCTTGTTATCCAACCCCACTGCGGTGGCTCAAGCCGAAGTGAAGTTGGATCATGAACAGGTTGGTTCGCACTCAGGTTAGGGTACCGTAGTTAACAAATCTAGACAAGCCTTTGCAGGTAATTTCGGCTAAAACGCTTACCCCACAATGATTTCAGCCCTTGGCCCGTTGAGATTTTGTCCAGCCTTATCCGATTCAGGGCAAAGTGTGCCACCTTACTTTTTTGAAAGATAGAGCCCACCTTGCTGTAGCTGAAACTACAAACTGGGGATATCAATGGACTTGGTTGTCTACAACACATTAACCCGCCGCAAGGAAGTGTTTCAGCCACTGGCAGCAGGGGGATCTGGGTTCATTTCTGCCGATCCTTCTCAGGGATCCGCCGAGGCGGCTGCTGGGGAGAAGCCCCTGGTGCGGATGTACGTCTGCGGCGTCACGGTTTACGATCTCTGCCACCTCGGCCATGCGCGCACCTATGTGGTCTGGGACATGGTGCGTCGTTACCTGGAGTGGCGGGGCTACCGGGTGAAGTATGTGCAGAACTTTACCGATGTGGACGACAAGATCCTCAAGCGGGCCCTAGAGCGGGGCGAATCGATGCAGGCGGTGGCGGAACGCTTCATCGCCGAGTATTTCCAGGATATGGATCGCCTCAACATCAAGCGGGCCGATCTCTACCCCAGGGCAACCCGATCGCTGCGGGCGATGTTCGAGCTGATCCAATCGCTGGAGCTCAAGGGCTTTGCCTACCGGGTACGGGATCCCCTTGCCCGTCAGGCGGAGATCCCTGCTTACGATGTCTACTACGCCGTCCGTAAATTCCCGGACTACGGCCAGCTCTCCGGTCGCAAGCTAGAGGAGCTGGAGGCAGGGGCCAGTGGCCGGGTGGGGGAGGAAGGGGCTGGCAAACAGGATCCCTTCGATTTTGCTCTTTGGAAGGCGGCTCCCCCTTCCGAGCCGGGGTTTGAGTCCCCTTGGGGTTGGGGACGTCCGGGCTGGCACATCGAATGCTCGGCTATGGTGCGAGAGACTCTGGGGGATCACATCGACATTCACGCCGGCGGAGCGGATCTCATTTTTCCCCACCACGAGAACGAGCTGGCCCAATCGGAGCCGATTACCGGCAAGCCGCTGGCCAAGTACTGGCTGCACAACGGCTTTGTCAACATCAACGGCCAGAAGATGTCCAAATCTTTGGGCAACTTCACCACCCTACGCCAGGCGCTTGCCGTCTATCACCCCATGGCCCTGCGGCTGTTCCTGCTCCAGACCCATTACCGCAGCCCGATTGACCTCACCGAGCCGGCGATGCAGGCGGCCAGCCACGGCTGGGAAACCCTCCAAAAAGGGATCCACTGCGCCCAGCAGTTTTGCCAGACGGCATCTCCCGATTGCGAGGCGATGCAAGCCTTTCAGGCGGCCATGGACGATGATTTTGGCACCCCTGGGGCGCTGGCCCTTGCTTTTGAGCTGGCCAAAGAACTGATCCGTGAGCACAACCTCTTGACCCACCAGGGCCACACCCACCTGCAGCCGCAGGTGCTGAGGCAGAAGAGCGCCGCCCTGCTGGAGATCCTGACCACGCTGGGCTTCTGCTGGCCCCAGCCTGCCACCGCCCAGGGATCTGAGAAAGCCGTCGCCAATGGGGAACTGGCCAAGCTTCCACCCCTCGAAGAAAAGCAGATCGAGGAGCTGGTGGCCCAACGCACGGCAGCCCGCAGGGCGAAAAACTTTGCCGAGGCGGATCGAATCCGGGAGCAGTTAAAGGCCCTGGGGATCACCCTCATCGACCAAAAAGACGGCACCACCCGTTGGCTGCGGGAGTAGGGGTTGCCCATCACGAAGGGATCCCTAGGCCGGAAACGGCCTGGCGGTAGAACTGGCGCATCTCGGCAAACCACTCCACTCGCGAGGGATCCCAGGTGTAGAACATGTGGCCGCCGCGGTAGTGGCGCAAGAGAAGGTTGGCCTTGAGGCGGGGATCCAGCTTCATCAAGTCCACCAGGTGGTCGGAGGCAAAGTAAGGGGTGACCAGGTCGTAGAAGCCGTGGTGAATGCCCACCCGCAGGTGGGGATTGAGGGCCATGCTGCTGCGCAGCTCGTCCATGGCGCCAATAAACCCTTGCTTGAGTTCCCCTTTGGGGGTAAACCGCCAGGACTTGAACACCTCTAAGTTCAGGAGGTGGTAGGTCAAGTCTGTGTCCACCTGGAGGGTCTCCCGCAGGTGGCTGTTGATGGCGGCGGTAAAGAGGCGATCCACCCCATCCAAGGTGGGATCGGATCCCTCGAAGGTAGGCCGATCCGGAAAGGGATCCACCGTGGTGACGGAAGCATCGTACAGCCCCAGCACCAGCCGCTGGGAGCGCAACAGCTCGCGGGCAAAGCTGGCCGGGTCGATCCGACCGCCTTTGTGGGCCACATACTCAGGTGAGAGTCCGATCCCTGCCGCCATCTCTGTGTAGATGGCCTGCCGCTCTGCCTCTGGCATCGCCTCCCCCATGGCCAAAAGAGGCAACAGCCGCTGGCGGGCAAAGCCTTCTGCTTTGGGCAGCAAGATCTGCAAATCCTCCCCCCAGCCACACCGCCCGTGATAGGCTGCCGTGGCTACATAGGAGGGGAACAGGGTTGCCCAGGTGCTGAGGTTGTAATCGGTGGTCTCCAGCAGCCCGAACTCGATGGCCGGCGAGATGAGAATCGCTCCTGACAGGCCCACCCCAAACTTGGCTTGCAGCTCCTTGGCCAGCCGCGCCACCCGAAATCCCCCGTAGCTCTCACCGGCAATGAAAATGGGAGAGAGCCAGCGCTTATACCGCGAGAGGAAGCCCTGGATAAACTCGCCCAAAGATTGCAAATCCCGCTCCACGTCCCAGAAGGGTGCTTCTTTGGGGGGCTCCTCCTCCTTCTCCTCCGGCTGAGTGGGCTTGGCCGCCGGATCGGATTTTTCCTGAGAACTTTTGGCGTCTTGAGACTCCTTGGGCAGGGCGCGGCTAAAGCCTGTCCCCACCGGATCGACGAAGACCAAATCAGAAAACAGCAGCCAACTTTCGGCGTTATCCACCAGTTGCACCGGCGAGGGCGGCAGGCTGCCGTTGGGCCCAAAGCAAATCCGTCTCGGCCCCAGGGATCCCATGTGCAAATAGGCAGAGGCGGCCCCCGGCCCGCCGTTGAAAACAAAAGTCAGCGGGCGGTGCGGGGAGTCAGAATCCTGCCTCAGATAAGCGACGTGAAAGATCTCGGCCACCGGCTTTTCTCGGCGGAAGAGCGTCTGCCAGCCAGCCACCGCCCTGTAGGGGAAGGACTCCCCCCCGGCGTTGAACGTGTGCTCTGTGGTGTGCAAGACAGGAGTGGACTTAGATTCTGCAGGCATAGAGACACGGGAGCTGCAACTTGCCTATCCAGTAAATCACAAGTTGCCAGATCTCCACCCCTGCCTTGGAACAGGAGCCGAGGGTTACAGGGTGAGCGGCGCTTCCAAGGTCAGATTAAAAGATTGGCCGGGGCGCAGCACCACCACCTGGGGAGCGGTAACATTGCCTACCACTACGCCAGCCGCTGCCCCTCCCAGGACATTGCCCGCCGAGACACCGCCGGTGATGGCTCCCAAAAGGGTGCCTGCGGCTGCCCCAATGGCCGCATCCTGGGCGATGGCCTCAGCCGAATACTGCCGGGGATCTTTCTCGTCGTGAAGAATGTTGGAAACAGCCCGCAGGCTATAGGTGCGACCCCCGAGGACGATGGCAGTGGCAACAAAGCGGGATCCGCCCGGCGCCGGCTCCATCTGCCCGAAGACGCGGCTGCCAGCCGGGATCACCAAACGCCCCTGGTTGTCGAAAATGTTTTGCGTGACGGCCACTTCCAGGGGATAGATGGTGTCTGGATAAAAGTATTGCGGCCCTTCGCTGCTGAGGCTGCCGACGGGAATGATCGTCCCCTGCTCAAGGCGGTAGGTGCCCAATTCAAAAAGCGGCTGGGCCACCACCGGCAAGGGGGCCAGCAGAGGGATCCCTGCCCAACCAATCACAGCGGCTGCTAAGATAGCTTTCATTGCAAATCTCCTAATTCTCCAGAGTTCTGGCGGGTGTCTGTGGCCTTGCGGGGCCAGTTGCCTTCCCTGTGCAGATCTCTCCATAACTTCTAGGTTATCGAATCAAAGTGCCAGCCCCTTTTCCGGGGTGAGTAGCTTTATCTGCAACTTTGGGCAGTTTTGGGCAGCCCGAAAGCCTACTTGTTCAACTTGAATTGAGGCGCACGGCCCTCACCCCCAGCCCCTCTCCCAGAGGCCCAAGCGCTCCGCGCCGCTCACGCGACCACCCCCAGCCCCTCTCCCAGAGGGAGAGGGGGGATGGGGCTCAAAAGTGCTGGAAGGCGTGCTGGCGGCTGAGGGGTTGTCCGTCACTCAACCACACCGTTCCCTGCGGATCCCAGCCGGTTACTTCCCCAATCCAGGTCGCCCCCGGCAACTGTTCCAGAAGGCGCTGGGCCAGCGCGGGCTCGGCGCTGAGCAACAGCTCAAAATCTTCCCCGCCGTAGAGCGCCCACTCCAGGGCTTGGCCCGGAAAAACATGTTGCAAAGCCGCCGAAATCGGGATCCGCTCCGCCTCGATCCGCGCCTCCACCCCACTGGTCTGGCACACCTGCACCAGAGCATCTGCCAAGCCATCGCTGGTGTCCATGCCGGCCAGGCGCAAAGGATCCGGGATCCTTTCCAAAAGGGGTAATAGATCCAAGCGCGGGCGCGGATATTGGTGCGCCCTGATTAACTGCTCTCGCTCGGCTGCCGCGGCTGAGGATCCCTGTTCGGGATGGAGCAGCAGCTCCAGGCCGGCCCGCGCGTCGCCATGGGGCCCTGTTACGATCAGCCAATCGCCCGGCTGGGCCCGTTTGCGCTCAATAGCCCGCCCCGGCTGTACCGATCCCAGAGCCGTGATCGCCACAAACCGCTGCGGCGACCGACACAGATCCCCCCCTACCAATTCCGCTCCCCAAGGGGCACAACAGGCTTGCATCCCTCGATAGAGCTCCTCCACCCAAGCCACCGGCGTGGATCCCGGCAGGCCCAGGCCCACCAGCAAAGCCAGGGGACGGGATCCCATCGCCGCCAGATCCGAGAGATTGGCCGCCACCGCGCGCCAGCCCACTGCATGGGCCGGGGTGGTTAAGTCGCTGAAGTGAACCCCCTCCACCAAGACATCGGTGGTCACCACCAACTGCCCCTTGGGAGCGGCCAACACTGCCGCGTCATCCCCCACCACCTGGTCAGGGCAGTAGCGCTGTACGATCTGCAACAGCCCTGCCTCGCCAATTGCTGAGATCTCCAGGGGAAAGGGATCGCTGCTTTGCTGAGGAGAGCTGTGAGAAAGACCGGAAAACAAAGGCACCTTTTGCGGACAAACAAAGCGGAAAGAGAGATCTGGATATCAGGATCCAATAGTGCCATGGGCAAGCCGGAGAACTTTATTCTGCCGCTCGCTGTCCAATCAAGGCATAGAAGGGATCCCCGCCTCCTCCTGCCAACAAGCTCAGCCAACCCATGGGGGCAGGCCGCTGGATGGCCTCGACAATCTCGAACCCCGGCACCGACTTAAAATAGCGCTTGACCAGCTCCACCCGCTCTGCTTCCGAGCTGTCCCGCCAAGCCTGAATCGCCTTCTGGAAAAACATGCGGTTGGAGAAGCTGACAATGAAAAGGCCCTGGGGCTTGAGGATGCGGTGCACCTCGGCAAACACCTCTTCCGGCTGCTGCAGGTATTGCACCGAAACCGTATTCAGCACCGCATCGAAGGATTGATCTGGGAAGGGCAGAATTGGGTTTTGGTTCAAGTTCTGGATGAAGAAGTGATGGAGCCGGGGGTTGGCCGCCAGTTCCTCGGCATTCATCCCATGCCCCTCCACATGGGCAAAATCCATCTCCGGCGGCAGATGAGAAACCCAACTGCTCATCAGATCGAGAATGCGGGTCTGGGGCCGCAAATACCGGCGGTACAGGTCGGTGAGCTGGCCGATAAAGCCGGCATCCACGTGGGTTACAAAGCGGGGATAGTCATAAAAGAAGGCATCGTCGCTGGGATCCAACTTGGAGCGCTGCCAATCTTCAAGAACCGCCATGACAAAAATCCTTTGCAAAGCTTAATCAAAGCTAACACTTTGGAACCCTCAGAAAGGGGGCGGGCGTGATAGCGTAGCAGGGCGACGGTGGCAATTTTGCGAGGGACTTCTTGCCGTGATGTCTGCGTCTTACACTTCTTCGACAGCTCGCTCCTCTTCTGCCGCTGGCTTTGGCCTGCGCGACTATGTAACCGAGCTGCAGCTCCACATGGCCCTGCAAGCCCGCAGCCTCACCCCGTCTCTGGACGTTTCCCCAGCTCAGGACAGCCCCCAGGCCCTGGTGCAGCAGGCGCAAGCGGAGCTGGAGAAGTCCGTCTCCCGCCAGTGGCTTTGAGGGGCACAGCCTGAGCAGAGGTGCTCAAGCCAAACTCTTGCGCAGCACCCCCTGCGCCAGCAGAACCGACACCACCACAAACCCCGTCAATAGGCCCAGGGATCCCGCCAGGGTGAGGTCGCCCCAGGGGGCCTGCAGTACCACATCGGCAAAGCTCCAATGGCTGCTGCGGTAAACATGTCGAATCGGCTCGATGGCAAAGGTGAGCGGGTTGAGGCTGGCCACCCAGCGCAGCCAGGTGGGCATAAAGCTGAGGGGAGCCAAAGCCGTGCTGGAAAAGATCAGTGGCAGATTCACCAAAAAGATAAAGGCCAGCAACTGCTGGTGCCCCGGCATAGCAAAGGCCAGGCCTAAGCTCAGGGCTGTAAAGCCCAAGACCAACAGGCCCACGATCAGGGCCACCACCGCCAAGCCCCGCCCGTCCGGGATCCCGGCTCCGAGGGCATAGTCTGCCCCCACGATCACCGCCGTCTGCAGCAGCGCCAAACTGACGATGAACAGGCTAGAGGCCAGCACAATGGAAAAGCGAGAGGTGAGGGGAGCCACCAACAATCGGTTTAAAAATCCAAATTCCCGGTCGAAAATCACCGGCACGCCGGCATTCAAGGCCCCGCCGAAGGCCGTAAACACGATCACCCCTGCCCCCAAAAACTGGGTGTAGTTTTGTCCGGCCCCGAAAATGCCGGCAGGGGCATTCTGGAACAAGGCCCCGAACAAAATCAACCAGAGCAGCGGCTGGATGATGCCGACCAGCAGGGTTGTGGGGCGACGCTGCAGTTGGATAAACAAGCGGCGGGCGAGGGCAAAGGTCTCCTGCCAAAAGTCGGCTGTAAATAGAGGAATTGGGTTGGATGGGGTTGGGGAAGCAGCAGAGGTCATACCAAGGCTCCTGCAAAGTTTTGAATGAGGTAGGGATCGGGAATCAGGGAAAAACTACTTCTTTTTGCCCAGGTTGGCTTCGGCGGCAGCCAGCTCCGCATCCAGGAGCGTTTGCCCGGTTGCCGCCAAATACACGTCATCCAAGCTGGGACGGGATTGGGTGCTGCTGAAGATCTCCAGCCCGTGGGCCTCGAGCTGGGCGCGGATCTGGCTGAGGGGATCCTCCCCATTGCGCTGCACCACGAGGTTGAGGGCGTTGCCCTGGGCGCTGTTGATCACCACTTTTTGGACAAAGGGCAGGGATCCCAGCAGTTCGGCCCCCCGCTGGGCCAGTTCTGGCGGCGCAAACTCCTGCAGCTTGAGGGTGATGCGCTCGCCGCCGACGCGGGCTTTTAGCTCTTCTGGGGTGCCTTCGGCAATTACCTTGCCGCGGTCGATGATGGCCACCCGGTCGGCCAACAGGTCGACCTCCTCCAGGTAATGGCTGCTGAGCACCACCGTAACGCCGGTGTTTTTAAGTTGGCGCAGAAAGTCCCAGATGGCCAGCCGGCTGGGGATATCCAGGCCCACCGTGGGCTCGTCCAAAACCAGCACCTGGGGCTGGTGCAGCAGTCCTGCCGCCAGATCTAGGCGTTTGCGCAAGCCGCCAGAGTAGGTGCCGATGCGTTGGTCGGCCCGGTCGGCCAGCCCCAGCAATTCCAGGACAGCGGCGATCCGCTCTTGGGCCAAGGGGCGAGGCAGGTGGTAGAGATCGGCCTGCAACTGCAACAATTCTCGCCCCGTCAGCACCTTATCCAAGGCCACCTCCTGGGCAACAAAGCCCAGCTTTTCCCGTACCGCCTTGGGATTTTGGTTGACCGGGATCCCGCACACCTCGATCCGACCTGCGTCAGGGCGCAGCAGGGTGCACAGGCAGTGCAGAGTGGTGGTTTTGCCGGCGCCGTTGGGGCCGAGAAGGCCGTAGATCTGGCCGGGCTCTACTTGGAAGGAGACATCTGCCACGGCCACTGTGGAGCCGTAGCGCTTCTGGAGTTGTTCTACCAAGACTGCAGGGGTATCTGACATGGGCATCCACCTTTCGCTCCTTCTAGGCTATCAAGCCGCTCAGGAGAAAGGGGGGGCGCCCCCTCTCGGCAGCTCTGTAGCCGCCGACTCCCTGGGATGGTGGGATCCAGACCGAGGCTCAGGATATAGTGGTTCAGGCGACGCTGAGGGGCTGCAGGTGGATTTTCGCCGATTTCCCGCTCAGCCCGCTCGCGCCGAACGGTCGCCAATGTCTGTTGTGGGGAGGAGATGAATGTTGAAACCAGAGCTCGCCCGCTGGCCTGCGCATCCCACCTGTGCGGGCCCGACTTCCCCTCTTCAATCTCTCATCCAAAATCTCATCAAACCTAAACTGGGATCTTTTGCAGCTTGGGCGATCTTGGCGCTCGGCCTGGTCGGCTGCGGCGAGGCGACAACTCCGCTTAGCCCGCTGGAAAATGCCTTTTTGCGAGCTGACGACTTTGAAATTACAGGGGGATCCCCGACAGCAGGCGGGGTGGGGCCCTACCTTCAGTTCAACCTGCGGCGGCAGCGGGACAACCAGATCTTGAATCGCCCCTTCAACGTCTATGTGGAAAATGCGGGGCTGGCGGAAGGGCGACCTCCTCTGGTCGATAACCAAAACCGCCCCATCCTTCTCCAACGCTCGGTGGCTTTTTTGGGCAACGGCCTGGACTTGAACAGGGATGGCCAGCCGGATCCGCCTCCCAGAGAACCTCCCAGCCTCGACAGTAGCCCGCTGCTGCCCTATGCGCCGCCCAACAACTGGCAAAGCCGCGCCGTCCTCGCCTACGTCCCCCGCCAGGCCAACATCCCCGGACGGGGCCCCGGCGACCGCTTTGGCCTCTACTTCTCCTCCATCCTGCCCTACAGGGGGCAACTTCGCTTCCGCGCCCGCGACGAGCTGGGCAACGCTCCCGCCCGCATCTTTGAGGTTACTTATCCCCCGGCACCCAGCCGGGCCAACGTCACCGTCACCTTGGCCAACGTTAGCGCCAGCGCCCAAGAACCGGTGCTCATCGCCATCTGTAACCAGTTGGGGGCTGCTGCCGTGGTGGGCCTGCGGAGCGGCACCTTTACCGAGCTGGTGGATCTTTTGCCGGCCCCCAGCTTGCCGGTGGATCCCAGCTTGAGCGAGCCCATCCGCTACGTGGCCGAAGCCTATCAGTTCAACCGCGAGCGAGCCGTTATCCGCGTCTCCCAGAATGCTGCGGATCCCAGCCGCATGAGCGTTCCCCTCTTGGGATCCGAGGGCACAACCGGCAGGGCAGACTTGACGATGGTGAACTCCACCGCTGATCGGCTCACCTGCTTTAACGACCGGCTCTCCGATCTGCGCAATACATTTTCTGACTTCTTCAGATAACAATTAAGCCACAGCTTTCCACCTGCCGGTTTGCAGCAAGCGGAGCCAGTAAAAGCTGGAATGTACGGCCTGGCTTTCCCAGATCGTCCAAAGTCTGCTGAAGAAGCTAGCCGAAAAAGCTCGAAAAATCTGTTCATGGCAAGCTTTTTTGGCTTTCCTGGCTTATTCGATTGCCCTATTGGCAAAATCTAGCCCTGACTTGGGCCTAACCCCTTTTCCTGTCGGATTGGATTGCGATATGCTGGTTTTCCAACTCTAAAATGTGATCGACTCCGAGCTGTTTTTCTGCCCATGAATCCCCATCGCTCCCAGGCTTCGGTTCCTATCCTGCAGGAAAACTGGCACTTTCAAGAGCGGGATGCCTGCGGCGTTGGGTTCCTGGTGGATCGCCAGGGGAGGGCCAGCCACGAGCTGCTGCAAAAAACCCTCCAAGCTCTCACCTGCATGGAGCACCGGGGCGGCTGCGGCGGGGACAGCCAAAGCGGCGATGGAGCCGGCATTACCACGGCCATTCCCTGGGCGCTGCTGCAGGCAGAGAGGGAGGAGATCCGAGCTTGGGATCCCCGCCGCAGTGCTGTGGGCATGGTGTTCTTGCCCCCGGATCCCGCCGAGTGCCAAGCAGTGCGGCAGCTCATCGACGACTACTTGGCCACCACGGAGTGGGGACGGCCCCTCTGGCGCCGGGTGCCGGTCAATCCGGAGTGCCTGGGGCCAATGGCGCGACAAACCCTGCCTTCTATCTGGCAAATGCTCCTCACCCATCCCAGGCTGGAGGGGGATGAGCTGGAGCGACAGCTCTATTTGCTGCGGCGGCGCCTGCGGCGGCAGGTGGAAAGCCGATTCGGCTTTTACTCCATCTATTTTGCTTCCCTCTCCTGCCGGCTCATCGTCTACAAAGGCATGGTGCAGTCAGCCGTGTTGGGCCAGTTTTACCGCGATCTGCACAACCCCCTCTACACCACCGCCTACGCCACCTACCACCGCCGCTTCAGCACCAACACCCTGCCCCGCTGGTCGCTGGCCCAGCCCTTCCGCTACCTCTGCCACAACGGCGAGATCAACACCTACCTGGGCAATGTCAACTGGATGGCTGCCCGCGAGCCCTCTTTGGCCCATCCCCTCTGGGGCGAGGCCATCGAAGAGCTCAAACCCGTCATCGATCCCGGCACCAGCGACTCGGCAGGCTTGGATGCGGTCTTCGAGCTCTTGATCGCGTCGGGCTACTCCAGTCAGCAGGCGATGATGGCGCTGATCCCGGAAGCCTACCGCCACCAGCCGGAGCTGCAAGATCACCCGGAAGTGGTGGACTTCTACGAGTTTTTCGCCGGCCTGCAGGAAGCGTGGGACGGGCCGGCGATGGTGGTCTTCTGCGACGGCAAAACCATTGGCGCCACTCTAGATCGCAATGGCCTGCGCCCGGCCCGCTACGCCCTCAGCCGCGATGGGTTGCTGGTGGTGGCTTCAGAAGCCGGGGTGGTTCCCCTGCCGGAAGCCGAGATCCTAGAAAAGGGGCGGCTGGGACCAGGGCAGATGCTGACGGTGGATCTGCAAAGTGGCCGGCTCTACAAAAACTGGGAGATCAAAGCTCGGGTGGCGGCCCAACACCCTTATGGGGAATGGCTCAAGACCTGCCGCGTCCAGCTGGCCAGCCAAGACTTTGAGGTTGCCCCGCAGCTTGCGGAGGAGCAGTTGCTGCAGGTTCAAACCGCCTGCGGCTACTCCTCGGAAGATGTGGAGATGATCATCGAGGAGATGGCGGCCACAGGCAAGGAGCCGGTTTTCAGCATGGGGGACGACGCGCCGCTGGCGGTGTTCTCCACCCAGCCCCACCCCCTTTACGACTACTTCAAGCAGCGCTTTGCCCAGGTCACCAACCCGGCCATCGATCCCCTGCGGGAAAGCTTGGTGATGTCTTTGGAGGTGTACCTGGGATCCAAAGGCAACCTGCTGGAGATCCGTCCGGAGCATGCTCGCCTGCTGCACCTACGCAGCCCGGTGCTCAACGAGGCGGAGCTGGCTGCCCTGCAGCGGACGCCTTTCTCTTGCCGGACGCTGCCCATCCTCTACCCGGTAGCCGCTGGGCCAGAAGGGCTGGCCGCTCAGGTGCGGGCCCTGTGCCAAGAGGCGGCGCAGGCGGTGCGGGAGGGGGCCGAGATCTTGATCCTCTCGGATCGCGGTCTCAGTGCTGAGCAAGCCTTGATCCCGCCCCTGCTGGCCGTGGGTGCTGTCCACCATCACCTCATCCAGGAGGGGCTGCGCCTACGCGCTTCTCTGGTGGTGGAGACCGCCCAATGCTGGAGTACCCACCACTTTGCCTGCCTGATCGGCTATGGGGCCAGCGCCGTCTGCCCCTACCTGGCCTACGAGGCGGTGCGGCAGTGGTGGCACAAGCCCAAGACGCAAACCCAAATGGCCGCCGGCAAGCTGCCCCAGCTCTCTCTGGCCGAAGCCCAACTGAAGTACCGCACGGCCATCGAGGCGGGCTTGCTCAAGATCCTCTCCAAGATGGGCATTTCTCTGCTCTCCAGCTACCACGGGGCGCAGATCTTCGAGGCCATCGGCCTCAGCCAAGAGGTGATCGAGCTGGCCTTCCGCGGCACGGTGTCGCGGGTCGGGGGGATGACGCTGGCAGATCTGGCCCGCGAGGGCATGGCCAACCACTGCCGCGCCTTCCCCGAGCTGAGCGCGAAAAAATTGGAGAACTTTGGCTTTATCCAAGCGCGGCCCAAGGGGGAGTACCACATCAACAGCCCGGAGATGGCCAAGCTGCTGCACAAGGCCATCGCCTCAGGACAGCCCGACCACTACGAGATCTACCGGGCCCATCTGCGCCACCGCCCCCCCACAGCCCTGCGGGATCTGCTGGACTTTCGCAGCGACCGGGATCCCATTCCCCTAGAAGAGGTAGAGCCGGCCACCGAGATCTTCAAGCGCTTTGCCACGGGGGGAATGTCGCTAGGGGCCCTCAGCCGCGAGGCCCACGAGACCCTAGCCATTGCCA
Organism: Synechococcus sp. H55.11; assembly: GCF_047462475.1. Lineage (NCBI taxonomy): Bacteria > Bacillati > Cyanobacteriota > Cyanophyceae > Synechococcales > Synechococcaceae > Synechococcus > Synechococcus sp. H55.11. The sequence continues at coordinate 24,965 of NZ_JANSJI010000340.1, read as the reverse complement.
TGAACCGCATTGGCGGCAAGTCCAACTCCGGCGAAGGTGGAGAAGATCCGGAGCGCTACATCCCCATCACCGATGTGACGCCGGAGGGCACCTCGGCGCGCTTCCCCCACCTGAAGGGCCTGCGCATGGGGGACAACGCCAGCTCGGCAGTGAAGCAGGTGGCTTCGGGCCGCTTTGGCGTGACGCCAGAGTACCTGCTCAACGCGCGGCAAATCGAGATCAAAATTGCCCAGGGAGCCAAGCCGGGCGAGGGCGGACAACTGCCGGGCAAAAAGGTCAGCCCCTACATTGCCAAGCTGCGCCGCTCCAAGCCGGGGGTGACCTTGATCTCGCCGCCGCCCCACCACGACATCTACTCGATTGAGGATCTGGCCCAGTTGATCTTCGACCTGCACCAGGTCAACCCGCAGGCGCAGGTGTCGGTGAAGCTGGTGGCGGAGGTGGGCATCGGCACCGTGGCGGCGGGGGTGGCCAAGGCCAATGCCGACATCATCCAGATCTCCGGCCACGAGGGAGGCACAGGGGCTTCTCCTTTGAGCTCGATCAAACACGCGGGGGCGCCCTGGGAGCTGGGCCTGGTGGAAGTGCATCACGCCCTTTTGGAAAACGGACTGCGGCAGCGGGTGATTCTGCGGGTGGACGGCGGCATTCGCACCGGCTGGGAAGTGGTGATGGCGGCCATGCTGGGGGCGGAAGAGTTTGGCTTCGGGACAGTGGCCATGATTGCCGAGGGGTGCATCATGGCGCGGGTCTGCCACACCAACAACTGCCCGGTGGGGGTGACCAGCCAGAAAGAGGAGCTGCGCAAGCGCTTCCCCGGCACTCCTGACCAGGTAGTAACTTTCTTTACCTTTGTGGCCGAGGAGGTGCGCCAAGTCCTAGCCCAACTGGGCTACCGCTCCTTGGAGGAGGTGATCGGCCGGGTGGATCTGCTCTGCCCCCGTACCGACGCGGCTCTGGAGAAAACCCAGTCCCTCAACTTGGACTATCTGCTGCGGACTCCCCCCGGCTTCGCTCCCCACCAGCGGCCCGAGTGGATAGACCATGAGCTGGTGCATGGCAACGGCCCGGTGCTGGACGAGGCAATCCTGGCGCGGCCCGAGGTGCAAAAGGCCATCGAGACCTGCGACACAGCTACAGTGGAGCTCCCCATCGCCAACACGGATCGCTGCGTGGGCGGACGCATTGCCGGCACCCTGGCCCGGCTGTATGGGGATACCGGCTTTGCCCGACAAGGGGGGCTACTGGATCTGCGCTTTGTGGGCAGCGCCGGCCAGAGCTTTGGGGCCTTTACCTTGGCGGGCATGCGCCTGACCCTGACGGGGGAAGCCAACGACTACGTGGGTAAGAGCATGTGTGGCGGTGAAATTGTCATTCTGGCTCCCCCAGAAGCTCCGCGGGATCCAGCAGAAAACGTCATCCTAGGCAACACCTGTCTGTACGGGGCCACCGGCGGATCCCTGTTTGCCAACGGCCAGGCGGGAGAGCGCTTTGCCGTGCGCAACTCCGGCGCTCAGGCGGTAATTGAGGGATCCGGCGACCACTGCTGCGAATACATGACCGGCGGCGTGGTGGTAGTGCTGGGGCGGGTGGGCCGCAACCTGGGGGCGGGCATGACCGGCGGCCTGGCCTACGTGCTGGACGAGGAGGGCAATTTCCCCGCCAAGGTCAACGGCGAGATCGTGCGCATCCAGCGGATACAGACGGCGGCGGCGGAAGCGCAACTGAAGGGCCTGATCCAGGAGCACTACCGCCGCACCCATTCCCCCAAAGCCGAGCGCATCCTGCAGAACTGGGAGCGCTACCTGCCCCTGTTTTGGCAGGTGATCCCGCCTTCGGAGGAGGGGAGTGAGCTGACGGATCCGGCGCGATCCCAGCCGGTGGCGGTACAGTCGTAGGGGATCCGGGGCCTGTCGGTAACACTTCTTATCCCCTCGACGGCCAAAGAGGCTGGTAAACTGCGAGTGTATCCTGGCCTTTTCATCCTGTAACCCCTATGAGTTCCACTTTGCAAGCTGCCCAAACCCAGGCGCGAGTGCCCACTGAGACCATCCTGACACCGCGCTTCTACACCACCGACTTCGAGGCCATCGCCAAGATGGGGTTAGGCGATCGAGAGGCCGACTTCCGGGCCATCCTGGAGGAGTTTCGCGCCGACTACAACCGCCACCACTTTGTCCGCGGCGAGGAGTTCAACCAAGATTGGGAAAGCCGGCTTGATCCGGAGGCGCGGCGGCTGTTTGTGGAGTTTTTGGAGCGCTCCTGCACGGCGGAGTTCTCTGGCTTCCTGCTCTACAAGGAGCTATCTCGCAAGCTGAAGGAGACCAACCCGGTTTTGGCTGAGTGCTTTGCCCTGATGAGCCGCGACGAGGCCCGCCACGCCGGCTTCCTCAACCGCGCCATGGGCGACTTTAACTTGGCCTTGGATCTGAGCTTCCTGACCAAGCACAAGTCCTACACCTATTTCGCGCCCCGCTTCATCTTCTACGCCACCTATCTCTCCGAGAAGATCGGCTACTGGCGCTACATCCTTATCTACCGCCACCTCGAAGCTCACCCCGAAGACCGCATCTACCCCATCTTCAACTTCTTCAAGAACTGGTGCCAGGACGAGAACCGCCACGGCGATTTCTTTGCCCTCATGCTCCTGAGCCAGCCGCGGCTGCTCAAGGGATGGGTGGCGGAGCTGTGGTGCCGCTTCTTCCTGCTGTCGGTGTTTGCCACCATGTACCTCAACGACGTGGGCGAGCGCCCGGATTTCTACCGTCTCATCGGTTTGGATCCGCATACCTACGATATGGAGGTGATCTACAAGACCAACCGCGAGGCGGCCAAGGTCTTCCCGGTGGTGCTGGATGTGGAGAACCCGGAGTTTGTGCGCCGGCTGCAGAAGTGCGTGGCCAACAACGCCAAGTTGAGGGAGATTGCCCGCGGATCTGGCCCCTTCAAGGGCCTGCGTAAGCTGCCCCTTTACCTCAACAACGCCTACCAGTTCCTGCGGCTGTTCCTGCTCAAACCGCGCAAAGCTGGCTTTTACTTGTGGGAGCAGCCGGAGCCTCGTTTTGAAGAAGCGCCTGTTTCTGCTTGAGCGGCTCTTGATCCCAGCTCAGTATCGGTAAGCCTCGTAGGTCAGCCATGAACATCGCCGCCGAGATTACGCCCCTCTTTTTGTTGGGAACGCTGGCGTTTTTGGGTTGGGGTTTCTGGCGAGCCCGCCGGCGGGGATCCCTGGCCGTCTGGGTGTGGTTCCAGGGATCCCTGCTCCTTTTGCCGTGGGTGGTCTTCCTGGGGCTGCTGCTGTTTGGGGTTTACCTCAGCTTTGCTGGCTTCCTGCTGCTATTGCTGGTGTTCACGGGGCTCTACATTGCCGTGGGGCGCAAAACCCGCCAGTTGGCCCAGCAGGAGCTGCAGGCGCGGCGGCAGCAGTTGGCCCAGATGGAGGAGCGGCAGGAAATCCCCTCGGAAGGGGCTGGGGAGACGCCTGTCGAGCAACCTTTGGTCTTGCGGGGCATCTCTGCGGAAGATTTGCAGGCGATTCAATCCATCTTCGGTCTGGACACCTTCTTCGTCACCGAGACCATCCCCTATGGGGAGGGGGCGATCTTCAAGGGCAACCTGCGCGGCGAGGCAGAGGTGGTGGTGCCCCTGCTGACAGAAAAGCTGAAGGAACGAGTGGGCGGCCGCTACCAACTGTTTTTGGTGGAGGATGCCTCGGAAAAGCCGGCGGTGGTGGTCTTGCCAGATGAGATTGTCAACTACCGCGCTTCGACAGGGGCACAGATCCTGGCCGCGGGCCTGATGATAGCTAGCTTTCTGGCCACTTTGGAGGTGGGGGCCAACCTGCTGGGCTTCCGGCTGTTGGAGGCGCCGGGGCGCTGGGTGGAGGCCTTGCCAGTGGCGGCGGGGATCTTTGCCATTTTGCTGGTGCACGAGACCGGACACCGCTGGATGGCCGGCAAGTACGGCGTACGCCTCAGCCCAGCTTTTGTTATTCCCAGTTTGGGGATCGGCACGCTGGGATCCCTAAACCGCATCCAGTCGCCGGTGCCCAACCGCAAGGCCCTGTTTGACATTGCCTTTGCCGGCCCGGCGGCGGGGGGTCTCCTTTCCTTGGTGGTGCTGCTGGTTGGCCTGAAGCTCTCCGGCTCCGGTGGCCTATACGTGCCCACGGAGATCTTCCGTAGTTCCATCCTGGTGGGCACGCTGGCGCGGCTGGTGCTGGGATCCCAGTTGCAGGGGGAGCTGGTGCCCATTCACCCCTTCGTGGCCGTGGGCTGGATTGGCCTGGCCATCACCGCCTTGAGCCTTTTGCCGGCAGGGCAGTTGGACGGCGGGCGGATCGTGCAGGCGGTGTACGGGCGCAAGACGGCGGCACGTGCTACGGTCATCACCCTGATTGCTTTGGCAGTGGCAGCCATCAGTAACGTTTTGGCTCTCTACTGGGCGCTGCTGATTCTCTTTATTGCCCGCGAGCCGGAGCGTCCGCCGCAGGATGAGATTACCGAGACCGACGGCCAACGGGATGCCTTGGCGCTGCTGGCCCTCTTTTTGATGGTGATGACCCTGCTGCCCATTGCCCCGGCCTTGGCGGGCTTCCTCAACCTCCCCAACGGCTAAAGTCTGGGAAGCTCGATGTCGCCGCCGGGAAAGGGCTTTGGTCCCAGCCGAGATAATAGAGAGAAGCACCTGCAGCGCCTGCTGCTTCAGGCTGTCCACCATCACCAGGCGGGGCAACTGCAGGAGGCCATCTCCCTCTACCAACAGGTGTTGCAAGCCCAGCCCGCCCACCCGGAGGCGCTGCACCTCTTGGGGGTCTGTCGGCAGCAGCAGGGATCCCTGGAAGAAGCCATTGCCCTGATGCAGCAGGCCTTGGCGCGGCAGCCGTGGTTTCCCGACGCCCACTTGAATTTGGGCATTGTTCTCAAGCAGGCGGGGCGGCTGGGGGAGGCAAAAGCCCACCTCCAGCAGGCCTTGGAGCAGGGGGGACCGGATCCGGAAGTTCTGTACCAGTTGGGACTGGTGCTGCGGCAGCAGGGGGAGTTGGAGGCGGCCCTGGTGCCGCTGAGGCAGGCTCTAGAGTTGCAGCCAGACTTTGCCGATGCTGCCTATACGCTGGCCATCCTGTTGCGGGACTGTGGCCGGGAGGAGGAAGCGGCAGAGCTGTTCTACCGCCTCTGGCAAGCCGATCCGGCCGATTTGGCGGCGGCCCTGGGCTGGTGTGTCAGCCAGTTGCCCCTGCTCTACGACACTTCTGAGCAGATCCCAGTTGCCCGGGAGCGCTACCGCCAGGCCCTGGAACAGGTCAGGGCCCGCTGGGCACAACTGCCGCGGGATCCCAAAACCCTGGAGCGGGCAGCTGCTGGTGTTGGCTCCGTCCAACCCTTCTTTTTGCCCTACCAGGGCCAGAACGACCGCGAGCTGCAGCACCTGTACGGATCCCTGGTGGGGGAGGTGATGGCGGCCCGCCACCCCCAGCCCCCCGTTCTCCTGCGGCGCCGTCCTGGGCGGCTGCGGGTGGGCATCGTCTCCGGCCTGTTCCGGGATCACTCTGTTTGGAAGATCCTGACCCACGGCTGGGTAGAAGCTTTGGATCGCTCCCAAGTGGCCCTCTACGGCTTCCACACCTCGGCCGTCCAAGACGAGATTACGCGCTCCCTGCCACCGCGTTTTGAGCAGTTTATAGCCGGATCCCGCAGCTTGGCGGAGTGGCAGGCGATCATTCGAGAGGCGCAACTGGACGTGCTCCTCTACCCGGAAGTGGGCATCGATCCCGTCTGCGCCCAGTTGGCCGCCTTGCGTTTGGCCCCTGTGCAGGCCATGGCCTGGGGACATCCGCAAACCTCTGGCCTGCCGACGCTGGACGTTTTCATCAGCAGCGAACTGATGGAGCCGTCGGATGGGACCGGCCACTACACCGAGCAGCTCCTGCCCCTGCCCGGCATCGGCACCTACTACATTCCTCTGGCTATTGACCCCGCCCCTGTGGACTGGCCAGCCTGGGGTATGGATCCCGATAGGGTGCTCTACCTCTGCGCCCAATCTCTGTTTAAGTACCTGCCCCTGTACGACGAGGTCTTCCCCCGCATTGCTCGGGAGGTGGGGCGGTGTCAATTCCTGTTTTTGCGGGGCCGCCTCTCCCAAGGGATCCGCCAGCGCTTTTGGCAACGGCTGCAGCGGGCCTTCCGCGCCTACGGCCTGGCCGCGGAAGACTATGTGCTGCTGCTGCCGGAACTCTCCCCCGCCCAATATGCCGCCTACAACGCCCTGGGAGATGTTTACCTGGACAGCATTGGCTGGTCTGGCGGCAACACCACCCTGGAAGCCCTGCCTCACGGCCTGCCCATCGTCACGCTGCCGGGATCCCTGATGCGGGGTCGCCACACCTACGCCATTCTGCAGCAGATGGGGATCCACGCAACCATCGCCTCTAACCTAGATGAGTATGTCCAGATTGCCGTGCGGCTGGGCCTGGATGACCGCTGGCGCGAACAGATGGGCCAGCAGGTAAAAGCCCGCCAGGAGCGCGTCTACCGGGATCCGGCCCCCATCCGCGCCCTGGAAGCCTGGTTGCAAAGCTTATAGGTGTGAGAAATCACAGTCGTTTCAAACAAGATTGAGACGCCCTCACCCCCAGCCCCTCTCCTTTGTGGGAGAGGGGAGCTAGAGATCAACCAGCAAGCTATTCCATAACTGCTTGCTATAAAAAAGGGATAGAGCGGCAAGGGATCTACATGGCCGGTTAGGAGCGCAGCGCCCGCACAAAGGCCACCCAACCCAGGCTGAGATAGCGCTCCAGGTGCAACCCCACCTGCTGAAAGTGCTCACGCAACTGGGTTTCTGAGAAAAACCGAAGGCCGCTTGCTTCCAACCACCGCTGCACCATCTGCCCCCATCCCTGCACCTGCTGGCTGTGCATCGAGACAAACACCCCTCCCGGTTGCAAAACACGGGCAACTTCCCGCAGACAGGGATGCAAAGGCACTTCGTTCAGGGTGGCGCCGCTGATCACCGCCCCAAACGTTCCAGAGGCGAGGGGAAGCTGTTCGGCTCGGGCCCGCACCAGGCTGTAGCGCTGCCAGTGGGGCTGCGCCTGTTGGGCTGCCTCGGCCAATACCCCTGCCGCATTGTCCAAGCCGATCACCGTCCGCTGCGGATCCCTGGCCAGGAGCAAGCGGCTCCAGTACCCCCCTGCCGTGCCCAAGTCCAAGACGGGATCCGCCTCGCCCACCAGTTCCGCCAGCAATTGGCCTTCCCGCTCGCTGCCGAAGCTCTCTCCCGACAACAGCGACAGTGCCCAAGGCCGCCAGAGGCGATCGTAGCCCCAGGCAAACCCGGGCAGATGGGCAATGGCCTGAGCGGGAGTGAGCGGCCAGTCCGGCAAGGTGGCCAAAAAATCCACCGCTCCAAAGGCGGTGATGGGGTAAATTTGCCCGCAACTGGGACAGTAAACCCGATCCGCCGCGGATCCCGGCTCACGTCCCGGTGACAGGTTCAGCCCGTCTTGACCACAGCTCAGGCAGCGGTAGAGGTGAACCGGCAAAGCAGAGAGCATGAGACAGCCCAACGCAACCCACAACCCGCAAGGCAAAGAGGGCAGCCGCCGGGATCCAACCCCCAACAACCGCCCTCCCAAGTTAATCCATGCAACACCCCAGACCAACCATCTAGAGAGGATCCCTCAGATCAACTTTGGACTGGGCAAGCCGACCTTCTCTGGGATGGGCACATACTCTGAGACAATCGCCCGGAACTCGTCCCCATCCAACGTCTCCCGCTCTACCAAAGTATCGGCCAGGCGATCCAGCAGAACGCGGTGTTCCAACAAAATTTGCTTGGCTTTCTGGTAGCAGCTCTCCAGGATCTGCCGCACCTGGCGGTCGATCTTGGCGGCCACGTCCTCGGAGTACTCGACGCGGTTCATCCAGCCGCCGCCCAAGAATACCTCGTTGTTGGGCGGATCCAACATCAGCGGCCCCAGCTCGGACATGCCAAAGCGGGTCACCATCTGCCGCACCAGATTCGTGTTCTGCTGCAGGTCGTTGCTGGCTCCGGTGGTCACTTCCGAGTAGCCGAAAACGATCTCCTCAGCCGCCCGACCGCCAAAGCCCACAACCACCCGATCCAACAGCCAAGCGCGGCTGTACATGCCGGAGTCGATCTGCTCTTCGTTGGGCAGTTGCTGGGCAAAGCCACCCGCGCCGCCGGAACGAGGAATAATCGTCACCTTGTTCAAGGGATCCGCATGGGGCAGCAGCGTCATCAGCAGAGCATGGCCGCACTCGTGGTAAGCGATCAGGCGCTTGCTCTTGCCGTCCAATAGCGGCGGCTTGGTCAGGCCGATGGTGATGCGGTCGATGGCATCGTCGATGTCTTGGTTGGTGATGGCCATGCGCTGACGGCGGGCCGCCAAAATGGCTGCCTCATTGAGCAGGTTGGCCAGATCCGCACCAGCAAAGCCGGGAGTGCGGCGGGCAATGGCCTCCAGGCTGACCTCTTCTGCCAACTTTTTGTTGCGGGCATGCACGCGCAAGATCTCGTAGCGCCCCTTAAAGGTGGGCCGATCTACCGTAACCTGGCGGTCAAACCGCCCCGGACGCAGGAGAGCCGCATCCAACACATCCGGGCGGTTGGTGGCCGCAATCACGATGATGCCGGTGTTGCCCTCAAAGCCGTCCATCTCCGTGAGCAACTGGTTCAGGGTTTGCTCGCGTTCGTCGTTGCCACCGCCGATGCCGGCCCCCCGCTGTCGGCCCACCGCGTCGATCTCGTCGATGAAGATGATACAGGGAGCATTCTCCTTGGCCTTCTTGAAGAGATCCCGCACGCGAGAGGCCCCCACCCCGACAAACATCTCCACAAACTCAGAGCCGGAAAGGCTGAAAAAGGGCACCCCTGCCTCGCCAGCAATGGCTTTGGCCAAGAGGGTTTTACCCGTCCCCGGCGGCCCCACCAGCAACACGCCTTTGGGGATCTTGGCCCCCACCGCGGTGAAGCGCTCCGGCTTCTTCAGAAAGGTAACCACCTCTTGCAGCTCTTCTTTGGCCTCTTCGATCCCGGCCACATCGTCGAACTTAACACCGGTTTTGGCTTCCATCTGGAAGCGGGCCCGCGACTTGCCGAAGTTCATCGCCTGCCCGGGGCCGCCCGCTCCCCCACCGGCGCGCCGCAGGAACAAGAACAGCCCCCCCAACAGCAGCACCGGGATGATCAGGTTGCCCAAAATCGCCCAGAAGGCGCTGCCGTCGCGGGTGGGCACCACGGCCACCTCGATCCCCTGCTCGGTGAGGCGATCCACCAGTTGCGGCACGGTGTTGGGCAGCAGGTTCACTCGGTAGCGGGTGGAATGCTGTGTCTGCGGATCGACAGCTGTAACTTCGGCAACCAGGTTGTTGTCCGTGAGGCGCACATCGGTAACCCGCCCCTCCTCGACGTAGCGCAAAAAGCGATCGTAGGTGAGGGCAGAGGCCAGGGCAGCGTGGGCAGGAACCAGACCAGATCCCTGCCAGAGACAAAGGCCCAGCACAAGGGCGATCAACCAGCGCTGGGCAGATAGAGGCTTGTTCATAAGGAAGAGGAACACCCGGTGATTAAAAGTCCTTTAACAAACTTAACCTGTCCATCCTGGAAGACACAACCCTGCCCTGGCCTCGATGAGATCTCCAACTCCAATGAACTTGAGATCTTGCTGATGGGGATCCCTGCCGGAGTGGGATGATCCCCTGCAACTAGGCCGAGCCGGAGGATCCCAGCCGATCCAGCCCATAGACCCGCCGCCACATTTGGTCGGCCAGAGCGGCGGGCAGCAGCCGCATCAGCCCCAGCGCCACCTTGCCGCCCGTAAAAGCGGTGTAGCGGTCGGAAGGGTGGGGATCCGTCATGGCTCTCAGGATCGGCTCCACCACCTTCTCCACCGGCCAGGCCATTTTGTTGAACGAGCTGGCCAGATCGGCAGTTTTGTCCAAGATCGCCTTGTAGGGGCCATTTGGGTTGACAACAGCAGCAAAGGCTTCTTCTGCCACGCGGCCAAACTCGGTGGCCACCGGCCCCGGCTCGATCAAGATAACCTTGATGCCAAAGGGGGCCACCTCCACCCGCAGGGCGTCGCTGAGGGCCTCCACGGCAAACTTAGTGGCGTTGTAAACCCCACTGAAAGGCATCGACATCTGGCCAGCCACCGAGCTGAGGTTGAGGATGCGGCCGCTGCCTCGTTCCCGCATTTGGGGCAAGAGGGCGCGGGTGAGGGCGTGCAGGCCAAACACGTTGACCTCGAACTGGCGTCGCATCGCCGCCACATCCACCTCTTCCACCGGCCCCATCTGGCCATAGCCGGCGTTGTTCACCAGGATATCCACCCGGCCAAAGCGATCCAGAGCCTTTTGGGCCAGCGCCTCCACCTGGGCCGTATCGGCCATGTCGGTGGGCACCACCAGCGCTTCTGTCCCCTGCTTCTCCACCAAGTCCTTGACGTTTTGTAGCAGCCCCTCTCGGCGGGCCGCCAGCACCAAGCGGGCCCCGCGTTTGGCCGCTTCCAGGGCAACGGCCTCTCCAATGCCGGCAGAGGCTCCGGTGATCAGCACCACCTGATTGGCAAGTGAAGGCATGGCTTTCTTTCCTGCAAACTTTTTCCATCCTAGAAGGATTTCCGGGATCCCTGGAGAGGGGCAACCCCGCCCTTGGAGTTTCCGTATTCGGCACCCGGTATTGTGGCTATGATTAGATGAACCCGGGAAACGGCTAGGGTAGAGCTCGACGGACGAGTTCTTCTTGGGCGGGTGTCTTCGGGTGTGAAGTAGCGAGTTGCGGGTAGGATGCAGCGACTGTGAAGTACTTCCGCAGGCGAGTTGGCCGAGGTCGAGCTCCGTTGCCGGGGGCGGTTACCGAGGCTCGGTTGGCTCAATTGCTCAGGGCAGCGGAGGCTAACTTACAGGCCAACTCTGAGCTACGCCAACAGCAGCAAGAACAGCAGCGACAACTGGAGGCCGAGCGCCGCCACAGCGAAGCCCTGCGCGATGCCACGGCCGACTTGCGCACCAGCGTGATGGAGTTGCGGGAGGGGCAAGCCTTTTGGCAAAGCCAGGTGGACGAGCTGCGCTCTTGTCTGCGGGATTTGCTCAAGGAACAAAGCGAACTGGTGCAGATCATCGCCCAGCAGCAGCACATCCTGAAGGACTGTAAGGAAGTCATCCGCGCCATTCTGGAGCAAATGCGGGATGACCACCGCGACTTCCGCTCCGCCATCGGCATTTTGCTGGAGGAACTGCACCAAACCGTGCGCTGCCTGGTTCTCAAGTCGGGCGGCACCCTTCCCAAGCCTGTCCGCCACCCCGAAGCGCCAGATCCCGGCTCCCAGCCGCCTGATTCTGCCTCGCCTGGGGATGGCCCTCTGTCCTAGCAACCCAGACTTCTGCCTTCCCCGAAAGCTCCAGAGCTATCCAATCCCGCCCTCCGGCTGGGGCCAAAACAGGCGCAACTCCCTAACCTGCTCCCCCTTGACCAACAGGGAGCCGCCGCCGGACCGGCCTTGCAGGGGAATTTCCTCAGGAGAGAAGGAGTGTACCCGTTCGGACTCCGTGATCACATCGACTTGCAGATGGGGGTGCGCCGCCAGATCGGGGGGGAAACCCACCAAGCCCACCAAGCCATCCCCTTTGTTGGAGAAGTGAAAGGCTGACACGCCCACTTTACCCTGCTCCAGGATGGGTATCTCGCCCAGAGGCAGCCGCTTCAGATAGCCCGACCGACTGGCCAAAATCAGGATCCCTTGCGGGGGCAGCAACGCCATACCGGCGATCTGTTCTGTGCGCCCCAAACGTAGGGCTAGGGATCCCATAGCTGCCCGACCCATCAAGGGGATCTGTTCGGCATCCAGCCGCAGCACCCGCCCGGCGGAGGTGGCGAGGACAACGCTGTAGCCTTGGTGGCCGGGATGCCAAAGGGCCGCCCAGCCCAGCTCGTCCCCTTCTTTGAGTTTCAGGACGGTGGATCCCCGTTGGCTAAGGCCCGTCAGCTCCGCCAGGGCCACCCGCTTGATCCGCCCCTGCCGGCTGAGCACCACCAAAGTGGCCTCGCCGGGAGAGTGCTCCGCACCGCTGACGCGAACGGGATCCAACGGGAAGGTGGCAACGATCGGCTCGGGGTTGGGGAGAAGGGTGACCAGAGGTACCCCCCGCGAGGAGCCGGTGCTGAGGGGGATCCCTTCGCTGGGCACGGTGAAAGCTTTGCCGCTGGCGGTGAGCACCAAGATTTCCTGCTCTGGGGTCACGCATTCCAGGCCGACCAGAACATCTTCTCCCAATTCCCGTTGCGCCGGATTGCTGCGGGAGCGAGGCCCAGGCAGAGGCAGGCGGCGCACGTAGCCTTTGCGGGTAAGTTGCAGCAGGAAGCGGGTGTCTTCGCCGACTTTGCCACTGGGGATCTGGGCCTGTTCTGCCTCCAGCTCGGCTTCCGAAAGGATCTGGGTACGGCGCCGGTCGGCAAAAGTTTTCTTCAAGTGGCGCAGCTCTTTTTTCAGGTAATTCAAGAGCTTGCGGCGATCTTCCAGCAGCCCCTGCAATTCGAGGATGCGGGCCTGCAGCTCGGCCTGCTCCTGGTGCAGGCGCTCCCGCTCCAAGGTTGTCAGGCGGCGCAGGGGCATGGCCAAGATTGTCTCCGCCTGTTGGGGGGTGCAGCCCAGGCGAGTTTGCAGTTGGGCTTTGGCCGTGGCGCTATCGGGGGCTTGCCGCAGCAGGTCGATCACCCCCTCCAGATCGGCCAGGGCCAGCACCATCCCCGCCACCTCTTCCGCTTTGCGCTGTACCCGCTGCAGTTCGGCGCGAAACATCCGGTTGAGAGTGGCCTCGCGGAATTGCAAAAAGTGCTGCAAAATCTGCTTCAAGCTGAGCTGCTGGGGTTTTCCCTCCACCAGGGCCAACAGGATTACCCCAAAGGTGCTCTGCAGGGGGGTGAGCTTGTACAACTGCTGCAGAACTGCCTGCGGGTTGGCCTCCCGCTTCAGCTCCACCACCACGCGAATGCCGCTGCGATCCGACTCATCCCGCAAGTCGGCAATGCCGCTGAGGCGGTCTTGGGCGACCAACTCTGCCACCTTCTCGAGCCAGGCGGCTTTGTTCACCTGGTAGGGAAACTCGGTGATAACCAGGGCGGGCCGGCGGTGGCGTCCTCTGCCCGGCTGGATCTCCTCAAAGCGGGCCACTCCCCGCAGGGTGATGGAGCCGCGCCCGCTGAGGTAGGCCTCGCGGATCCCTTGGCTATCAACGATTTGGCCGCCGGTGGGAAAGTCCGGCCCTGGGATCCAGCGCAACAGCTCTTCAGGGCTGAGATCGGGATGGTCGATCAAAGCCAGCAGGCCGTCCACGACTTCTCCCAGGTTGTGGGGCGGGATGTTGGTGGCCATGCCCACGGCAATGCCGGCAGAGCCGTTGAGGAGCAGGATGGGCAGGCGGGCCGGTAGAACGGTGGGCTCCGCCTGGGATCCGTCGAAATTGGGCATAAAGTCCACAATTTCTTCGGAGATCCCCTGCAGAAGGGCCGTGTGGCTCAGCTCCGCCAGCCGACACTCGGTGTAGCGCATGGCCGCCGGCGGATCGTCGTCCACCGAGCCGAAGTTGCCGTGCCCCGCCACCAGGGGGTAGCGGCTGGAAAAGTCTTGCGCCATGCGCACCAGCGCGTCATAGACCGCCTGATCCCCGTGGGGGTGATATTTACCCAGCACGTCCCCCACCACCCGCGCACACTTGCGGTAGGGGCGATCCGGGGTCAGGCCCAGCTCGTGCATGGCGTAGAGGATGCGGCGATGCACCGGCTTGAGGCCATCCCGCACATCCGGCAAGGCCCGCCCCACGATCACGCTCATGGCGTATTCCAGGTAGGAGCGTTGCATCTCCCCCTGCAAATCGGTAGCGATCACCCGCCCTGAACGGGATCCCCTACCCGATCCAGATCCCAGTCCGTCGAGAGTCAGTTGCTGAGTCATGGCAAACCGGAGCGGAACGCTTTCCAGGTTACTGTAGCCGTTTCTTTGGCCCTTGCGAGGTGGGATCCCATTCTCAAGGCCAGCCTGTTGCTAGCCGTTGTTTGTTGGCGTATCAATGGGCGTAGCTCTGTCCCTCCTAGGCCGGCCAGTCAGCTTGGGGTTTTCAATCTAGCGGAGTTTGCACTTTTGCCGGCAAAGGAAGGATTCTCGGCAAGGATCTGGCGCTACTTGGTTGGGCTTTTTCTTCTCACTTCTAGTCGAGATATAGTCGTTCCAGGCTAGCTTGAGACAGCTCCCTCACCCCCGGCCCCTCTCCCACCCTCACCCCCGGCCCCTCTCCCAAAGGGAGAGGGGAGTTAGAGCGGCGACCTGCGACAGCATTGCGTAGCAATAACGGCGCGACGAACTGTTTCACGACTATTTGAAATGACTGTAGTTGTTGAGAGGGTTGGCAGAGTTGAAAGGCTCCATCTGCCAGAGCAGACGGGGTGGGATCCCCAGCCCTTCGGTCAGGGGTGCGGGCCTTGGCGGAGCCTGAGGGTCGCAGTCGTAGAGGGTGGTGGTGTAGCGATAGGTGCGCGGCGGCCCACCCTTGAGGCGGATGCCGCTGATCTCAAAGAGATAGGGGCGATTGGGCTGAACGGATCCCACCGAGTAGGTGAGGGTTTCCAGGCCAAAGGCGGGATCCCCAACCCGGATATCTCCAACAGGCACCAGTTCGCCGGTGAGGGCATCGGTGATGCGGATTTGGGCTTGGCTGAGGTCAGACAGGCCGCCGCGGCTGGGCACCGAGAAAGACCAGCGGTAGGCAGATAAGGGCTGGCCGGAAAATCCCTCCAGACGGTAGAGATAGCCGTCCCTCTCCGGGAAGGCAATAAACTCTGGATCCGGCACCGACTCGTCAAAACCGAAGATCCAATTGGCATTGGCCTGGGTCACCCGTCCGGCCCGCGGGTCAAAGACGATGCCGTAGGCGCCTTGGGCATATTGGGGATAGAGGTTCCAGCGGCGATGCCCCACGTCCACGAAGTTTTCCCGGCCCGGCTCGGCAAAGTAGATGTCCACCTGGCGCGCCAGCACCCGCCCTGGGTCGGGGCCGTTCAGCTCCAGAATCGGGCCGATCGCCAAGTTACCAAAGCGGGATCCCGCCGCCCCGGCAGGAGTGAAGCAACGCCAAGAGGGGGGTGGCTCGTGGCTGAGGGCGCCATTGGCCACCTGCAGCAGCGCCGCTTGCTGAGCGGCCTCCAAGAACTCGGGATTGAGCTCCACCGGCGGCAACTCGTGCAACAGCCGCAGAAAGTTCAGCCGATCCATCATCTTCTGGGCTGCTGCCGGGGTGAGGCGACCGGGATCACAAGTGGCAACTTGCGGCTGCTCGGCATAGATGGGGCCGGCAAAGGTGCGGGTCTGGCGATCCAACTGGCACATGAAGCTGGCGATGGGCAGCTCCCCCGCCGGCGGGGGCCCCACCGCAGTAAGGGATCCCTCCCCCCTGCCGCCGCAGGCGGCCAACAGAACAAGGCAGAGCAGACTCAAAACCACCCCTGCCCAGACTTGCTGCAAACTGGGCAGCCGCTGCCAAGGCATGCAAGATCCTGTAGGCTTACCGACTGGCGGGGGTGGGAGTGGGCGTGAGGCTGGGGGGACTGACGGTGCTGCTGCTACCCTCGTCGCAGGCAGACAGCAGCCCCAGGCACAGGAACAGGGCCAGGGCCCCCGAGAGCTGGCGGGTTACTGGGGTGGGTTGGAGTGTAGCCATCGCAGCAGATCTCCAAAACAGTACCGAGCTTGACCCTGTTTTATCACCTGGCCAAACCGGTCGCCGTGCCAGGGCTTGTGCCGACAAGAGCAGAACCTGAGAACAGGGCAAGGAATGCCGACCCAACTGGGCCCCACCCACTAGAGATAGAGCCTAAGTTCATTCTCCATCGCCACCATTAGTGCTGCGACGGATCCGCGTACCTTTTTCTGCGCTCAAGCGTAAAGATTGCGTGGATGAATCTGCTTTTTGCCGCTGAATCGGACTGCTCACGTTGACATGATTTGCCCATCATCTGCCTGAAGGGATCCCTTTCTCAAGGGATGATCTGAAACTCCAGATTGTAAGTCTGGAGCAGGTTGATTGTCTCGTGGTCGGTGAGGTTGGTGTCGGCCAGCTCCAGGTTGTAGAAATCGA
Source organism: Synechococcus sp. H55.11 (assembly GCF_047462475.1). NCBI lineage: Bacteria > Bacillati > Cyanobacteriota > Cyanophyceae > Synechococcales > Synechococcaceae > Synechococcus > Synechococcus sp. H55.11. The sequence goes on along the minus strand of NZ_JANSJI010000340.1, from coordinate 8,817 downwards.
TAAACTCCTCGTGGTCGAAGTAGGGGCCGGCATGCCAGGTGCCCATTTCCAGTTTGATAAAGCGGTCGCCGGGCACCCGAAAAGCTTGAATCTCATCCACCTGTAGCTCGTCGGCAGGCGGCGCGACGGCGATAAACCACTCCTTGCCGTGCAGGGATCCCAGACACTGGGTGCAACGGGTGTGGTGAGTTATTTGGGTGAACCGAAGGCCACGGCGGGGCAAGCGCATGAGGTAGAAGCGGGGTTGCCCCTGATTCAAAACCAACTGGGCATCTTGGCCGTCGAAGGGTTTGTCGTCAGGAGTAGGATAGATCACCTGCCCGTAGAGGGCAAAGTTTTCCGGTTCAGCGAGATGGGCCTTCAGTTGGCGCAGTTGACTGCTCACCCTGCTTGTCTCCTCTTTCCCAAAGCTGTACCCGTTGTTGCTCCGCAAGCCGATCCCCACCTGCTGCCGGCACAAGGTCGTGAAGACCCAAATAGCAGAGCAGATCTTAATCTTACCCAGATTTGCCGGTAGTCTCCTTCCGGAGAACAGTCTCAGTAAAATGGGAGAAATTTGTAACACTCGGCAATGGTGATGCGGCGGGATTTACAGGAGCTGGTCATTTCTCCTTTTCAAGTGCAAAGTCTTTCTGGGGTGCCCGTAGCTTGGCTGTACCGACCTCGGCCCGTCCGCCGCTGGAAAGACTGGCTGCGCCAGTTCTCCGCCTTCTGGGATCTGCTGCGCCTGTTGTTGGTGCTGGATCTCTGCTGCCGTTTCTTGACCTTTTGGACAGGGGGATCCCTGCTGACCTTGCTGGGGCGGATCTGGATCCCCGGCCTGTACAGCAGTTGGCGCACTTGGCTGGTGGAATGGGGGATCCTGGCAGCCATTGCCGCTTTGGGCCAAGCCTATTGGATTTTCCGCAGCCGCCGCCTGCCGCTGCTGTTGAACTTGCTGGAGGAAGTAGATCGCTACAACCGGATCATCCAAGCCATCCACCTCAACGACCAATTGGTGGAAGCCGGCAACCCCGAGGTCAAGCTGGCCCAGCGGGCTGAAGTAATCGAGGCTTTGAAGCTGACGCGGACAGATCTGATCCGCGCTTTGAAAACGGAGCGGATTTTGCGGCAAAACGAGGATCTGATCGAGCAGCAGAGTGAGCTTTTCGGAGATAATCTGGCGGCTTTGACCGCCCTGCAGGTGAGGGAGCAGGCCGGTGAGCAGGGGCGGCTTTTGGACGCCGCTTTGCAAGTTGCCCTCCACGTGCGCTCCCAAATCCGCCAACTGCAGCAGCGAGAAGCAAACCTAGCTCAAGACAAAGTTCAAAATCCAGAGGAAACAACTTTTGATTTGTAGTTATATCAAGTTCCCTCAATCGGGCATGAGGGCGTGGATGCGCTTGCCACCGTTGGGATAGAGAAGAGCACGTTTGGGGCCGTGGATGGGATCTTCGACAATAATCGTCTGCTCGCGGCTGGCCCCCAGCGAAACAATGGCAATCGGCACCTGCATCAACTGCGCCAAAAACTTCAGGTAATCATGGGCTTCGGGGGGCAGGTCTTGGATGGAGCGGCAGTCTTTGGTGGAGCACTTCCAGCCGGGCAGGGTTTCGTAGATGGGCTTGCACTGGGCAAAGACACGGGCATCGCTGGGGAAGTGACGGATCTCCCGCCCCTGGTACTCATAGGCCACGCACACCTTGATCTCATCCAAGCCGTCCAGCACATCCAGCTTGGTGATGGCCAGGCAATCCAAGCCATTGATCCGCACCGCATAGCGCCCGATCACGCCATCGAACCAGCCGCAGCGCCGTTGTCGTCCGGTGGTGGTGCCAAATTCGGCGCCGGTTGCCCCCAGGTACGCCCCGATCTCATCTTTGAGCTCGGTGGGAAAAGGGCCTTCCCCAACGCGGGTGGTATAGGCTTTGGCCACCCCGATCACCCGGTCAATGCTGGTGGGGCCGATCCCGGCGCCAATACAAGCGCCACCGGCAATGGGATGGGAGGAGGTGACGTAGGGGTAGGTGCCGTAGTCGAGATCCAGCAGGGTGCCTTGAGCCCCTTCAAACAAGATGTTCTCCCGATCTTCGATGGCTTGGGTGAGCAGCAGGGCGGCGTCGGTAACGTAGGGACGCAGCCGCTCGGCGTAGGCCAGGTATTGCTGGATGATCGGCTCGGGATCCAGCGGGGGCAGGTTGTAGATTTTTTCCAGCAAAACGTTCTTGTAGGGAATGGCCCAACTGAGGCGTTCCCGCAGTTGATCGGGGTACATCAAGTCCACGACGCGGATGCCCATGCGCTCGGCCTTGTCGGCATAGGTGGGGCCAATGCCTCGTCCGGTGGTGCCCAGCTTATAGATGCCGCGCCGCTCTTCCTCGGCCACGTCGATGACACGATGGTAGGGCAGGGTCACGTGGGCGGTTTCGGCGATGTACAGGTTGTGGGTGGAGATCCCCAGTTGGTGCAGTTGGTCGATCTCCGCCAGCAACACCTCAGGATCGATCACCGTGCCGCTGGCGATGATGCAGCGTTTGTCGGGGTAGAGGATGCCGGAGGGGATCAGGTGCAACTTGAAGGTTTGGCCCCCCACCACCAGGGTATGTCCTGCATTCACCCCACCTTGATAGCGGACGACCACATGCGCCTTTTCACTGAGGAGGTCGGTGATCTTGCCTTTTCCTTCGTCGCCCCACTGGGCACCGACAACCACAACGTTTGCCAAGAGCTTCTCCTACAGTCCGTGGATGGCACAAAAAATCCCCTTTGCGGGGGCTGCTGCACTAATTTACCGCATTGCTCGGGGCAATGTTGAGGTCTTGGGACAAAAACGTTAACAATCGATTAACTTTTTCCTTCCCCTTTCAGCTCCCTGGTTTGAACAGGCCAATGGCAGTGACCTGGTTGGATCCCGCCGCAAAGGTAAAAGCCAGGCCCAAGGCATCGTAGTTGACGTAGTAGCGATCGTCGCGCAGATATTCTCGGCTTCCCTTGGGATAGGGCACCACCTCGTTGTAGCCGTTCTCGCCGGGCCCACCATAAACGGCGATCACTTCGGAGTAGGTGGAGCCCATGCGGATCCCTTCGCCGGTCATAGCTTCTGGGTGGGTGGTGTAGATGCGGTTGGCAAAAAAGCTATCCACAATGCCCGGATGGCGGTAGGTAAAGAGGATGTAATCTTGCAGGTAAAAGATCTTCAGGTCGCTGTTGGGCTGAAAGACGTTGGCCCCAGAGGCCGCCGGGATCTGATCCACATTGCCCAGGAGGTGGGTATCGACGTTGCGGGTATCCATGCCTAGGACAAAACGGCCGACACGGCCCTCTTGAACCAGTACGGTGGGGCGGGGTGGGGGGCTGGGGCGGCGAGGGGGCAGGGCCAGCGCTTCCAGGGCGGCACTCAGCCAGGCGTTCTCATCTCCCTCTACCCTTTGCAAGGGCACCAAACCCTGCGCTAGGGAACGACCATCTCCCGTTTTCCAGGTGGCTACGGCCAGTTCCACCGCCGCGCCGGAGGGAAGGGCAAAGAAGCGGGTTTGTCGCTCGCTGCCTTGGGTGGGCTGCCCCAAAATAAGGGTGCTACCGCTGGAGCCCAACTGGGCAGCCAAGAGGGTGGCCCCCTGGCGCGTGTTGCCATCCACCAGAACCGCCAGCGGGATCCCGGCGGCAATGGGCAAATTTTCGCTGTTCCAGAGGGTGGGCTGCCCAAAGCGGTCTTCGGTAATCAGCAGCGGTTGAATGGAGCGGGGCAAAAACAGGCGGGCCACATCTGCCACCACTTGCGGGTCATAGCCCACGGATCCGCGCAGATCGAGAACTATGCCCTGGCTGTAGTCTTGGGTGTAGAGGGTTTGGCGGATCTGCTGAGCGGTGGCAGGGGTGAGCTCCGGCACCGCCAAATAAACCTGGCGCGGGCCGATCCCACGCGCCTGGACGGGCGGGCGAGGGCGGTTGAGCAAGTCCTTAAAAGCTTGCGCATTCCAAAACCGATCGGCAGGATCCCCATACTCCCGCAAGATTTCTTGGATCAACTCCTGCTCCACCTCGATGGGGGGACGGGGATCCCCGTAGGTGCGGGCCAAGAGGCGGGTGTAGAGGTCGTGGTAACTGACTGCAGCCGCTTGGCTGCCCGCCCCCAAAGACTCGTTGATGAACAGTCCCACTAAGTAGCGCAGATCCTGGCCTACTGGCGGAGAAGGGAGAGAAGGCGAGCTCTCAGGAGGGGAAGGAGCCGGCTCAACCATCGGCCCCTCAACAGACGGGATGACCGGCACCGGCGGCAAGCCTGCCTGACCCATCACCCTGATGGGAAGGATCCCAGCAAGTGCCACGACCATTCCCCCCGCTCCAATTGCACGCGCAACTCCCTTCATGGCGGCCTGGCCTCTTGCAGATGCTGCGAATAGGATAAACCCCAAACGCTTCCCTCTGCCACTGTCCGCGGTGTCAGATATCTATTTTTTGCATCTTAGAACACTAGATGTGGCTGCCTCGTCCCCCTTCTTTTGAGCAGAGTGTTTCCAGTCAGAAAACCCCCCCGCACAGACCTGGTTGTTCGCTTACTTGCCCTTTTTGCCCTTTTTGCTTGGCTTGGGCTTTTCTGCTGTCTCCTCAACCGGGGTTGTCACTTCGAGTTCCGAGCCGACCGCAGAGGCGGAGACAGTTTCGGCAGGGGATACTTCTACAGCTAGAGTCGGTTCGTCTGCCGCTTCTCCGTCAGCGTCCGTGGCCGTCTCTGAAGAGGCTGCCACTGCCTCTGGCCCCTCGGACTCGAACTCCGCCTCTGGCACTGTAACCCTCTGTTCTGAGCTCGCCGAAGAAGTGGGCGCCTGGGTGGGATTCCCCTCGCCATCGACCCAGTTGACTGTGGTCTGAGCCTTCAGCCAGGCCATCACTTTGTTGGTCAGAAGATCTTCGTGAACGACTTGGCGTACTCGCTCCCGATCCAGCTTCTGCCCTTGCTGGGCATAGGCCGCCATCACCTCTTCCACTTCGACTTCCAATTCGTTGGGGCCTACGGCAATCTGCTCCTGCCGGACGATGGCACTGAGAGCCAAGGTGCGCCGCAGCCGGTTGATGGCCTCGGGCCGGTAGCGCTCCATCAACTGGTTAAGGGTTTCGGGCGGCATTTGGGACAAGAGCTTGCGGATCTCTCCCGGCGTGACCCCTTGCTGCTGCTGCAGCGACTGAAGGCTTTGGGCCAGCAGTTGTGTCGTTTCTTGCTCGACTAGGGTCTCCGGCAGATCCACCTCGGTGGTTTCCAAAATGGCGTTGAGGATGGCCGTCTCCAGGTTTTCCTCAGATTGTCTCAGAGCATCTTGTTCGAGGCGCTTTTGCAGGTGTTCCCGCAGCTCGGACACCGTCTGAAAGTTGCTGATCTCCTGCACAAAGGCATCGTTCAACTCGGGCAGCTCTTTGGCTTTGATCTCGTTCAGATGGACGGTGAAGGTAACCGTTTTTCCAGCCAACTCTTCTCTGAAGTAATCGTCGGGGAAAGTGGCTGTGATCTCCTTGGTTTCGTCGAGCTGCATGCCGACAACGCCCGCCACAAAACCGGGGATGAAGTTCTCCTCTTTGAGCTCCAACTGAAAGTCTTGGGCGGCGATCTCCTCCAGGGGATTGCCCTCGGCGTCGCGAGCTTGAAAATCGATCACCACCACATCCCCCAACTGGGCGGGCCGATCTTCTACGGGCAGGAGGGTGGCCCGCTGATCCCGCCACCGGTCGATGAGCTGGTCGACCTGTTCGGGCTTGACGGTGACGCGGGTGGCCGTGACGGTTAGACCTTTGTATTGGCCGACGCGGGCTTCGGGGTACACCTCCACATACCCTGAGAAGCTGAAATCGGCTTCCGGGTTGAACTGGGCCAAGAGCTGCCCCACCTCCTCATCCAGCTCGAAGCGGCTGATGGGGGTGAGCTGAGTTTCCTGGAAGGCCTGTTGGATGGCCTCGTTGATCAAGTCATCCACAGCGCTGGCCATGATGCGCTCACGGCCCACCTGGCGCATCACCAGGTTGCGGGGGGCCTTGCCCTTGCGAAATCCCGGGATCTGGATATTCCGCTCCAGTTGGCGCAAGGTTTTTTCGTAGGAGCGCTTCACCTGGTCCGCTTCTACCACGATTTTGAGGCCAACCCGGCTGCCAGGGCGTTTTTCTTGTGTGACCTGCATAGGAAGTGATGAGCTGGTGAGAGAAGCAAGCAGAAGTTCAATTGTACCCCAACCGCTTGGGGATCGACGGGATCCATACGGGGCAGTTCTAGGCAGGGGATCCCTCGGTGGCCACTTCTTTCACCTCCTGGATGTCCTCTTGGGGTTCGGCGCGCTTGCTGGGGGGCAGTTGCTTGACCTTGGCTTCCAGCTCCACCACCATTTCCTTGAGCTCGGTGATGGTGACTTCCTTCTCCTGCAGTTGCCGATTTTTTTCGCGGGCTTCGATGCTGAACTGGACACGCATCCAGAGGCTATACAGCCAGGCAAGGGCGGCCCCGATCCCGGCAGAAGCCAACAGTTCAATCACCAGCGGGCTTTCGATGCTGACTCCGGGGGCGAAGTTAATCGTGACCGGGGTGGCGTTTTGCATGGCAAAAAGAGCGATTCCCAGGAGGGCCGAGAACAGGATCAGGTAGTTGAACAGTTGCATGATTTTCTCCTTCGAGGGATCCACGACGGCTTGCCAGCACCAGAATACCCACAAACGGGGGTTGATTTGTTGGCCCGAGAGATCTCAGAAGAACCAGCCATAGCTGTGTAAGCCTTTGCCCAGAAAGTTCACCCCCAGATAACACACCCAAACCACCCCAAAGCCCAAGCTGGCCAAGAGGGCGGGGCGCCTGCCCTGCCAGCCTTTGGTGATGCGGGCGTGCAAATAGGCGGCAAAGACCAACCAGGTAATCAAAGCCCAGGTTTCTTTGGGATCCCAGCTCCAGTAGGTACCCCAGGCTTCGTTGGCCCAGACGGCGCCGGCAATGATGCCGATGGTGAGCAGCGGGAACCCCAGCCCGATTAGCCGGTAGCTGGTGTTGTCTAAGATTTCCGCCAGGCTCAGCCGTTGCCAAGCGATCGCTTCGTTGGGTGCCGGTTGGGGAAGAGGTTCAGCCGGTCGGGGGGAGCGGATCCCGGCGTAGACCAGTTCTGCAGCAGGAGATGGCAGGGTGGCTTCTGTCCATTCCGGGTGGGTTGCAGGCTGAGAGGGGCGAAATTGCAGGCCGAGGGAGTTGCCCTTCAACTGAACTTCCTGGCCGCGGGTGACGATGAGAAAAGTGATGGCCAAAAGGGATCCCACCAAGAGGGCTGCGTAGGCCAGCAGCATCACAGTTACGTGCATCATCAGCCAGTTGGATTGCAAAGCCGGCACCAGTGGTTGGGCCGCCTGCATATCTTCCGGCAGGGCCAGGGCGGCAAAGGCCACAATGCCTGTCGCCAGCGGGGCGGTCGTCACCCCCACCCAACGGCTACGAGTCCAGTGGAGAGCCAGCAGGTGCAAGGTGGTGATCCCCCAGGCCAAGAAAAACAAAGACTCGTACAAGTTACTCAAGGGGAAATAGCCGGCATCGATCCAGCGGGCCGTCAGCAGGGCGGCGATCGTCAAGTTTGCCCCGATCATCCCCGCCAAGCCCAGCTCAGACAGAAGCTGCACCTGGGGAAACGCTGCCCCCCCCCAGTAAAACAGCATGGCCCCCAAACAGACAGCAAAGGCCATGTTGTTGAGCAAAGCCTGCCACTGAGCTAGATCCAAGCCTGCAAAAGCCGTTATCGCCAACCAAGCCATACCTGACCTCAAAAGTTCTCCTGACCCCGCTTGGGCCAGACCGCTGATCCCATTCTAGGGTGGGGGAGGGGATCTTCCCCAAAGGACACATGCTGGTAATGTGGGGATGGCTTATCTGCTGCTCGGCAGGATACCGAAAGTGTTGGGATGTGAGGCTCATGCAAGGACACGCGGGAAAGGCCAGAACCTGGAGATGGGGATGGTGGATGGCGCTGGTGGCAGCTCTTGTGCTGGTCGCTTGCGGTGGATCCCCGCCCGAACAGCCCCAGGAACAGCTACCTCAGCTCGAGCGGGTACCAGTGCCGCCGGAGATTGCCAAGCTGGATGCCCACTTGGAGCACTGCCGTCCGCGGGTGCAGATCCTCAGCCCTAAGCCGGGTGAGGTGTTGTCGGAGCGGCAAGTAACCGTTCGCTTTGCAGTGCAGGGGTACCCCCTTTTTAAGGATCCGCAACTGGGCCTCGGCCCCCATTTGCACGTAGTGCTGGACAACCGGCCCTACATCGCCCATTACGATGCCGATGCTCCCCTTGTTTTTGAGGATTTGGAGCCGGGATCCCATACTCTGCGGGTGTTTGCCGGCAAGCCCTGGCACGAGAGCTTTAAAAACTCCGAGGCCTACGCCCAAGTCAGCTTCCATGTGCTAGCGCCTACGCCGGAATACGTGCCGCAGCCGCACCTGCCTTTGCTCACCTACAACCGCCCCACCGGCAGCTACGGTGCCGAGCCGATCCTGGTGGACTTTTGGCTGGCCAACGCCCCGGTACGCGAGAGTCTGCTGACCGACCTGCCGCGGGATTGGCGCATCCGCTACACCCTCAACGGCCAATCTGGCCTGCTGGATCGCTGGGAGTCTTTTTACTTGAAGGGCTTGAGGCCCGGTCGCAATGTGATGGTGGTGGAACTGGTGGACAGCAAAGGGGATCCCATCCGCAACGTGTTCAACAGCGCTGCCCGCGAGATCACCTACACCCCCGGCGGCCAAGACACTCTCTCCAAGCTGATCCGCGGCGAGCTGAAAGCGGAAGAGGCCCTGGCCATTGTGCAGCCCCAGCCCACACCGACGCCGACAC
>NZ_JANSJI010000339.1:0-584 GCF_047462475.1 Synechococcus sp. H55.11 | reverse complement strand
GGATTCTGAGGTGCGGCATGATTTTCCTTTGATTGCCGTAAGGCGTTGAGCACAGGCAACGAGAAGAGACGCAGCGCCGCCTCGAGATCATGATTTTCCTTTGATTGCCGTAAGGCGTTGAGCACGTGGAGCGGCTCTGGGTGGATGGGGATCCCCAGGGCATGATTTTCCTTTGATTGCCGTAAGGCGTTGAGCACTCGAAGCTGCTGCTGTGCATGCCCCTATCGTAGCCGGATGATTTTCCTTTGATTGCCGTAAGGCGTTGAGCACTAAGTGATACTCTGCCCCCCTTGCTTGCGGGTGGCCAAGATGATTTTCCTTTGATTGCCGTAAGGCGTTGAGCACAGTTTCTGGTGGATTTCTGGTGGGCTAGTTGCCCAGCAATGATTTTCCTTTGATTGCCGTAAGGCGTTGAGCACGACAAGCTCCAGGCTGCCCTGTCAACTGGAGCTGGAGTTGCATGATTTTCCTTTGATTGCCGTAAGGCGTTGAGCACTTTGCGCCGCTGCCTGGCGTTGCGCTGCCTGGAACATGATTTTCCTTTGATTGCCGTAAGGCGTTGAGCACGTGGCTAAGTTTGTGGT
>NZ_JANSJI010000338.1:0-3206 GCF_047462475.1 Synechococcus sp. H55.11 | reverse complement strand
CTTTGTCTGGGGCTGTAGCTCAGATGGATAGAGCAAGCGCCTCCTAAGCGCTAGGCCGGCGGTTCAAGTCCGCCCAGTCCCGTTGTGTGAAATCTTCAGAGTTTCACCGATAGAGGTTGCAGGAGTTGTGCAGGTCGTAGCCAGAAGCCAAAACCTCTTGCTGGCGATCCCCAAGGCCGATGTCACAGCGCAGAAGCTCCCCACCAGCACTCACATGGGTATGAGCCTCAGTCATCCAACGCATGCCGGTCACGCCAGGAGCAGGAGGAACCACTTCAGGAAGACGATAGTTGTAGGCTGGCCAGGGGTCTTGCAAATAGCGATCCCCGTGAACCCCACCGAATTCGATATCGGTGTAGCCGGAGGGATAAACCGTAAAGTCCATGCGGAAAACTTCTGAAGCACGGCCAACGGTCGCCAAAGCTGCTTGGGCTTCAGCAACTCTGGAGCGACGAATCTGATTGAGCAGATTGGGAATAGCCACAGCGGAGAGAATACCAACAATTACGATGACCACCAGCAACTCGATCAACGTCATGCCGTGGGGGGCTGCAGTGGTCGGGCGGAAGAGCATCCTCTTCAGATAGGCTTCATGAGAGGAAAGTCGGCTCATGGCAGTATTCACTCCACCTTCGCAGAACTCAGGTATCCAGATACACGCAATTTAGGCCAGCATTCAGGTCTTATTCTTGGTCTCAGGTTACCCTTCGCAGACGCAAAACTTTCCTCGCCAAATCATGCGAACTCCTGAAGCCGCGCCGGCGTTGGGCTGGGATTCAGATGGATCGCAAGGCCGCCTGTAGCAGGGTTTTTTGGGAGCCGGTTTGAAAGCCCTGAGCGCGGATGTGGCGTCCCTGCAGGTTAGGCAGACACTATCGGCTCTGGAGGGCATTGGGACAAGCGAACGTTACAACTTTTTTCAGTGTTATCCACTACAGCTCATGTAGATCCATCTCTTGCGTGGGAAAGAGCCCGCCTGGCTACGGAACTCCTATGAAAGAGGAGCTCCGCCCACGCCAGCACAGAAATAGCCAGAAAACCACAAAGCCTTCCTACCATAGGGTTTGCCCAGCCAGAAATGCCAAACCGCCCCCGAGGGATCCGTGGGGGGGTCGGCTGCTGGGGCTCCTGCGGTTTCTAGCTGATCACGTGGACGATTGCAGGATTTCCCGGATGCTGAAGTAGAGGGCCAGCACCACCAAAAATCCCCCGTACAGGCGGGTCAGCAACGGCGTGGAAAGTCGCAACGCCAATCTACCCCCCAGCACCGTGCAGGGAAACACCCCCCACGCCAGCCAGAAGGTGGTGCCCCAATCAATATGCCCCAGGCTGTTGTGAACCAAAATTTCGGGGACGGCCAACAACGCCACCGAAGCAAGGGAGCTGGCCAGAGCGCTCCGCAGATCCAGCCCTATGGCCAGTTGGTAGAAAGGCACCAACACCAGTCCGCCGCCATTGGCCAGCACCCCATTCAAGAAATTCAACAAGAGAGAACCCACCGGGATCCGCTCCAGGTGCAATTCCTTTTTCTCTTCGCTGGGCAGAAAACCCCGTAATCCGCTCACGCCGTATAGCCCGATCCCAAAAATGAACACCGCCGTCAGCAACATCAGCACCACTCCCGGCAGAAACTTCGTCGTCCATGCCCCCAGCGCTGCCGCCGGGATCCCCCAGACCACTGTGCGACCCACCACCCGCCAGTGGATCATTCCCCGTTTTTGAAAGGCGACCACTCCTCCCAGAGCGCTGGGCAAGGTGAGGGGCAGAGGGCTGGCCAACGCCACAACTGCCGGCATCCCCAGCAACCGCAGCAACGGCGTGCCCAAAGAGCTGCCCCCCAAGCCAAACAAACCGGCGCAAAAGCCAATGCCACACCCCACCAACAGCGTCACCCACCAACTCATCAGCATCTCCACCGCCAAGCTCTGCCTCGACGGTAAGGGAGGCAACTGATAAAATCAAATGGTTTTAACTCTAAAAAAAATAAATCCTAGTTATGATCTATGTGATCCGGTTGTGTTGGCATGGCCGAGCCACAGGGTGGCTTTGAGAAATCAACATCCACTCCGCCGATGCGCAGGGATCCCTGGAAAATGACGTTGGAGCAACTGCGGATTTTTTTGGCGGTGGCAGAGCACCTGCACTTCACCCGGGCTGCCGCTGCCCTCTACATCACCCAGCCAGCGGTCAGCGCTGCCATTCAGGCGTTGGAGCGGAGCTACGGCATCCCGCTGTTTCACCGGATAGGGCGGCGGGTGGAGTTGACGGAAGCTGGGCTATGGCTGAAGGGGCAGGCCCAAGAGATTCTGCAGCGGGTGGCGCAGACGGAACAGGGCCTCAAAGAGCTGAATAATCTGCAGATGGGGGAGCTTCACCTCGGTTCCAGCCTCACCATCGGCAACTACTGGCTGCCCTACCGCCTCAGCCTCTACCAGCAGCGCTACCCCGGCATTCAGATCCGCTGCACGCTGGCCAACACAGAGGCCATTGCCGAGGGTTTGCTGCAGGGCAAGTTCAATCTGGGCCTGGTGGAGGGCGTTATCCGACCTGAGGATCGACCTCACCTGGAACAGCACGTCATCGATTGGGATCGCCTCTGCCTCATTGTCGGCAGAGGACATCCTTGGTATGGTCGGCCAAACATCGAGATCTCAGATCTGGTGGAAACCGACTGGATCATGAGGGAGCCGGGATCCGGCACCCAGCAGCGTTTTGAAGCTGCCCTGGCCTGCTGGGGGATCCCTGTCGAGCGGCTATCGGTCATCTTGCGCCTGCAAAGTGGGGAAATGGTCAAGGCCCTGGTCAGTCAGGGATCCGCAGCTGGCGCCATCTCGGAATTGATGATCCGCAACGAAGTGCGCCTGGGGGATCTGCGGGCAGTGCCCCTGGCCGCCGGATCGGATGCTCTGCGACGCCCCTTTCTGCTGCTCAAGCATCGCCAACGCCACCTCTCGCGCGCCGCCCAGGCTTTTGAGAACATGATCCGCCTCCTAGATTTGGGGAACTCGCCCGACGATCAACTTCCATCGACCTAGCCAGACATCGGGCTGGCCAAGCAACAGCCCAGCGCCCTTCGGGCCCCCGTCTCTGGACTGGTCGTACAGTCCAACACCGACGTTCGATAAGCCTTCTGGGCTTTATCAGTACCCCCGTAGTCCGGTGCAATCCACCGAGATCCGGGGATAAGACATAAAGGCTGGGGCAGG
>NZ_JANSJI010000337.1:0-586 GCF_047462475.1 Synechococcus sp. H55.11 | reverse complement strand
CACCCTGGGATCCCTAGTTGTTACCAGTTTGCTGGATGGGTGGAGTGTCCTGGCCGGCAAGAGCCGGCGCTGGCAGGAGCGGCTGGGGCTCCATTTGGCTGCCTGGATTATGTTCTCCATTTCCGTGGCCGGCATGAGTGCCGTGGCCCAGAGAAGTATGATCCGCTACTGCCTGCCGGTTCACACCCTGCAGGTGCTGGCCTGGTTGCATGGGATCAGATACACCGATTTCAGCTTCATCCCCCAACAGGTGCGTTTCTATCTTGGCAGTGTCCTGAGGCTGGGCTACTGGATCTTGGCTTTAGTCTTCTTTGCCCTAAACCAAATCCTCGCCTGGCGCTACGTCCAGCATCTTTGGGTGGCTTGATCGAACCTTGGTAGTGAAGCTGATGAGTTTGCGTCCTAGCCTTCTGTTGCAGCAGATTCGCAAATGTTTAGTTGGCTTCTCTACTCGGATTTTTTTGCTGGGCTTAGCGCTGACTATCCTGCAAGTGTTGGCGATATACCTTTGGACAAAACGCGGCAGCTATGCTTCTGCTTTTGCAGCCCTGAGCCAGCGCGATAGCTATTGGTACCTGAGCATTGT
>NZ_JANSJI010000336.1:0-3213 GCF_047462475.1 Synechococcus sp. H55.11 | reverse complement strand
ACTTGAGCAACTGATGTGCTGAGAAAGGCGACTGAAGAGTGCTCATCAGAGTGCTCACCGTTTCCGATCCCGAAAAAAAGCTGAATAAGTTTCTGCTGCCTAGGGATCCCTCTTAGTCTGGAGGGGATCGCTAGGGAGCTGATATCCTTGGAAACTTTTGTCCTAATTAAGCAAGTTCCCGATCAAAATGCCAAAGCCGGCATCAACAGTGACGGCACGATCGACCGCGCCAAGGCCAAGCGGATGCTGAACCCCTTCGATCGCTATGCGCTGGAAGCGGCCCTGCAAACCAAACGGCAACATGGGGCGAGGGTGACAGCGATCACGATGGGGCCACCGCCGGCCATCGAGGTGCTCTACGAGGCCATTGCCCACGGCGTGGATCGGGGCATTTTGATGACCGACCGCCGCCTGGCCGCTTCGGATACCTTGGCCACTGCCTACACCCTGGCCCACACGGTTCGCTATGCGGGCCGGCCCGATGTCATCTTCTGCGGGCTGCAGACCACCGACGGCGACACGGCCCAGGTGGGGCCCCAGTTGGCCGAGCGGCTGGGGATCCCTCAGGTTACCTATTGCGAGGCCTTTGAGATCCGCGATGGGATTCTGGTGGCGCGGCGGGCCATCGAAGGGGGATCCCAGACGGTGACGGTGCCGCTGCCGGTTTTAATTACGGTGGCCAATTCGGCGCGGCGCCTGGCCTATCCCACCCTACGTGGCGTGCAGCGGGTGCAGCGGTTGATGCGGGATGAGGCGGCACGGGCCGAGGCCATCCAGATTCTCAACCTGGACGATGTGGGGGCCGATCCAAAGCGCTGCGGCCTCCAGGGATCCCCGACCATCGTGGCCGCCACCGAAAAAGTAGGGGAAATCGGCGGCAACTGTCAGGTCTTTCAAGGGCAGCCCGTTCCTCAACTGATCAGCCAACTGACGCAGGCCGTTGACCTCTTCCGCTGCGCTGCAACTTCCTAGTCCTGTTGGCCAAGTCCCCTCTCCTATCGGCCCCAGAGTGGCTGGCGAAAGCTTTCGGTTTTAGGCGGTGAAAAGCTGACAAAGTTGACCCGGAGAAACTTTGCTTCACCTCGTCGCAACAGATGAGATTGCCCTCGACCCAATCTCAATTCAGGAGTCACGGTTCTATGGATCATAAGCGGATAGTGGTCTTCGCCGAGCAGGTCAAGGGTGAGTTGCAGCCCATCGGCCTGGAGCTGTTGGGAGCGGGGCGACGGCTGGCCGACAAGCTGGAAGCTACCCTGAGTGCCCTCGTCCTCGGCCACAACATCGCTCACCTGCCCCCGATCCTGATCGGCCACGGGGCGGATCAGGTCTTCATCGCCGACCACCCCGAGTTGGCCGAATACCGCACCCTGCCCTACCGCCGCGTTATCCTGGACTTGCTCAAAAGCTGGCCCCAGCCACCCCACACCATCCTGCTGGGATCCACCACCACCGGTCGGGACCTAGCCCCCCGTCTGGCCGCCCACCTGGAAACCGGCCTGACCGCCGACTGCACCGAGCTCGACATCGGCCCCTTCGAGTATAGCAACAGCCGGGATCCCAGCAAGTCCGGCCTCTTCCCCGAATGCCTGTACGCCATTCGGCCCAGCTTTGGCGAGTCCCTCAAGGCCCGCATCCTCGGCCCCTGGAAAAACCCGCAAATGGCCACCGTGCGCCCCGGCGTGATGCTGCCCTTGCCGTGGGACGGCTCCCGCCAAGGGGAAGTGATCCCGGTGCCGGTCAACTTGGAGCCGGAGGATCTCAAGCTGCACATTGTGGAAACGGTGCGCAACCTCTCCCAGGCCGTAGATCTGACGCGGGCCAAAGTGATCGTTTCCGGCGGCTACGGGCTGGGATCCCCAGAAGGCTTCGAGCTGATGAGAGCGCTGGCCGCCTGTTTCCCCAACAGCGCCGTCGGTTCTTCCCGCAAGGCTGTGGATGCCGGCTGGATCCCCTATGCCCACCAGGTGGGGCAAACCGGCAAAACCGTTCGCCCCCAGCTCTACATCGCCTGCGGCATTTCCGGCGCCATCCAACACCGCGTCGGCATGGACAAGTCCCAGACCATCATCGCCATCAACAAAGACAGCGCCGCCCCCATCTTCAAATTTGCCCACTACGGCATCGTCGGGGATCTCTACCAGGTGGTGCCGGAGCTGATCCGGCAACTGCAACAGAGACAGGAGGAGATCCGGGAAGGGGCCGACGAGCGGATCCCTCTCTTGCAAAGTCGCTGAGCAGATCCAGGGAAACGCCCTAGTGCAGAGCCATCGTCAGCAGCCCCTGCTGCCCCAGCAACAGCTCCCGCAACAGGGTTACCAGGCCCACCCACACCACAGGCGCCATGTCCACCCCCCCCAGCGGTGGGATCAGGCGGCGCGTCGGGCGCAACAGAAACTCCGTCAGGCCGACCACCAGGGAGTAGGGCAGCCGGGAAGTATCCAGTTGCGGATACCAAGACAGGAAAATGCGCAGCACAAACAGGACGGTGTAGATCGCCAATAGCGGACCCAGCACCCAGGCAGTGAATTGCGGCAGCATACGTCTTGCAGGAACCAGGCTCTAGAGGATACTCGGAATGCAGGCACTCGGCTCTAAGCTTAACCCCAACTTTTTAAAACTTTAACTCCGTTTCCAAAATAGTCCTACAAGCAGGGCGGCAGCCATTAGAGACTAGCGTCATAATGGTCGTATCTTGCTGACTCCAGGCAGGGATCCCATGCAGGGAAGATTACAAGAGATCGATATCCGCAGCATCCTTCAACTGATCGAGTTGGGCCAGCGCACCGGTGAACTTTTCGTAGAGGCCAGCCGCTCCGCCTACTGGTTCGTCTTTTTCCTAAATGGGCGAATCATCTACGCCTCCGAAAGCGAAGGCAACATCACCCGCCTCAAAGACTACCTGCGCCGCCTCAAGCTGGAAGCCGCCCTAGACGAAGTTGAGATCCCCCACAAAGCAGCGGTCAATGCCCCCGAGTACAACCGCCTCTGGTCTTTGCTGGAAAGCCACAAGCTCAACCCCAGCCAAGGCAAGCAGATCCTGCTGGGCATGGTGCGGGAAGTCCTCTTCGACCTGCTCAGCCTCCACCAGGGCTCCTTCATTTTCGAGGCTGGATCCCCCTTGGCCCCCCAGTTGACCACCTTCCCCGTCACCCCCCTGCTCACCGAGATGGTCACCCAGGTGCAGGAGTGGAAAAAGCTACATCCCTATATCCA
>NZ_JANSJI010000335.1:0-12095 GCF_047462475.1 Synechococcus sp. H55.11 | reverse complement strand
CCTTCCCTGCACCGACTGCGAGGGTATTCCATGGCAACCGGGATCCCCACCCCCCACCCCCTCCTCCCGCGCCTTGGGCACCTATCGGCCTGACCAGCTCACCTTCTCCTTCCGCGTTGAGCCCCACGAGACGTCCACCCGCCTCAGCGGCAGCTTGCACCTGGATACTACCACGCCTCTGATTCACCCCGGCGAGGGGGTGCGCCTGGCGATCCAACGGGCTTTCTGGGGAGAAGACGCGCTGGAGCCGCTGCCGCCTCCCCAGGACTTCCACCCTCAGCAGATCAGCCGCGGCTGGTTCCAGGAGCGCAGTTGGATCTTCCCCTTCCCGCTGCCGGCTGCCAACACCACTGCTGCCTTGCGGCTGGATTGGCTTCTAACCTCCCCGATTCCGCCCGATTCTGCTCCCTTTCAACGGGGCAGGCCGCTGCCGCCCCCCACGGGCCGGCTGTATCACGGGGTCGCCTGGTCGGGCATGCCAACTTGGGAGCAGCTCTTGTCCTATCGCCAGGCCATCGGCCAGCCCCCTGCCTGGGCAGCCGTAGAACACCTGTGGGATCCCCGCCAGGACTTTCCGCAGTCGTTGGCCAGTCGCCTGCGGGAGAGCGGCTCTGTTCCCTACCTGCGCCTGCGGCTGGATCCGGCTCAGCTTTCCGCCTTGGCCAGTGGGGAACAGGACGAGACTTTGCGCTCTTGGGCCCGCGCCATCCAGCGCTTTGCCACTCCCATCATCCTGGCCGTCGTTGTGGGAGACGGGGATCCCGAATTGCAACGACGGGCCTACCGACACCTGATGCAAACCCTGCGCTCCGAGGCCAACTTGCTCTGGGTTGTGGAGCTGGAGGGAGAAGATGCCGCAGCCGTGTCCGCCTGGGCTGGGTTCTCTGAGATGGATTGGCTGAGCCTACCGGGGGATCCCGCCACCTTTGAACCGATGTACCGCCGCCTTGTGGCTCTCAACCCGGAAGTGCCTGTGCTGCTCCGCGGGCCGGCTTTGGGCTCAGAAGCCGCTCAACCTCTGCTGGCAGGTCTAGAAGACCAACGCTGGCCCCAGGTAATCGGCTGGAGCTGGGCCCTGGGCGCGGATGGGATCCCGCCTGCAGCAGCCCAGGACTGGCAGCAGCATCTGCAACAGGGGGATGCCAAGATATGGCTGGGGGAAATGCAGGTGCAACCCCCGCCCAGCCCCCTTCCCTCGCCCAAGCCCTAAAAGAGGGCAACCTGTCTGGAAAAATCGCCCGGAAAAGTCGATAATAGGCCAGCCGTTTTACCTTTTCTTCCGCAATTGTGGCCTTGACCCCCTCATCACCCCCCTTGTCTCGCTTTGCCCAGGCCATCCAGGAGGGGGAGTTCCTGCTCACCGCCGAGATCACACCCCCCAAGGGATCCGACACCAGCACCCTGCTGTCTCTGGCCCAGCAGCTCAAAGGTCGGGTGCATGCCATCAACATCACCGACTCCAACCGCGCCATGGCCCGCATGAGCCCCCTGGCCGCCTCGCTGCTGTTGCATCAGGTGGGCGTTGAACCCATCCTGCAGTTGGCCTGTCGGGATCGCAACCGCGTGGCTCTGCAGGGGGATCTGTTGGGGGCCTCGGCGCTCGGCCTGCGCAACGTGTTGGCCCTCACCGGGGATCCCATCCACATCGGCGATTGCCCCGACGCCCGCGCTGTGTTCGACCTGGAATCGGTGCGCCTGCTGCGGCTTATCCAGCAGCTGAACAATGGCCTCGACTGCAACGGCAAGCCCCTCCCCGACGGCGGCACCTGTCTGTTTCCGGGAGCAGCGGTAGAACCCCAATCCGGCAGCTTTTCCGGCCTGGAGCGGCGCTTCCAGCGCAAGCTGGAAAACGGGGCCCAGTTTTTCCAAAGCCAGATGGTGACCGACTTCGAGCAACTGGAGCGCTTTATGGACAAGCTGGGTCGCCCCGCCGGCAAGCCCATCCTGGCCGGCATCTTCCTGCTCAAATCCGCCAAAAATGCCCAATTCATCAACTGCAACCTGCCGGGGGTACAAATCCCGGACGCCATCATCCAACGGCTGGCCAACGCTCCCCATCCCCTAGAAGAAGGGATCCGCATCGCCGCCGAACAGGTGCGCCAGGCCCGTCAGATCTGCCACGGCGTGCACCTGATGGCCGTCAAAGCCGAACATCTCATCCCGCGTATCCTGGACGAGGCCGGGATCCCCCCTCTGGCTGGCTAGCTCAACACCTGCTCCAGCCCGTAGACCAATCCCTTGAGCTGCAGCACCTTGCGGATCCCCAGGATCACCCCCGGCATAAAAGCCACCCGATCCGTGGTGTCGTGCCTTAAGGTAAGGGTTTGCCCCATGCCGCCGAAGATCACCTCCTGGTGGGCGACTAGCCCCGGCAGGCGCACGCTGTGGATGGGAATGTTGGGGCCGGGGATCCCGCCCCGCGAGCCGGGGAGCAGCTCTTTTTCTTCCACTTCGGGCGGGTTGAAGGCTTTGCCCAGTTGACCCAGCCGTTGGGCCGTCTGCAGGGCCGTGCCGCTGGGGGCATCCGCTTTGCGGTTGTGGTGCAGCTCGACGATCTCAACATGGTCAAAATATTGCGCCGCCTGCAGTGCCATCTGCTGCAACAAAATCATGCCGATGGCAAAGTTGGGCGCGATCAAACAGCCCACCCCCGACTTATCCGCCAGATCCCGCAGCCGCTCCACCTGCTCCGGCGTCAGGCCCGTTGTCCCCACCACCGGGTGCACCCCAAAGGCAATGGCCGAGCGGACATGTTCAAACACCGCCTGCGGATGGGTGAAATCCACCATCACACCGCGGCTGCTCCGCTGCGACAACCTCAGCAACTGCCCCGCTAGGTCATCGGTAATCTCCACCCCCAGGGATCCCAGGCCCAGCACCTCGCCGATGTCCAAGCCCAGTTGCGAGCGGGCTACCGCCCCCGCCAGGGTCATGTCGGGCGTCTGGGCAACAGCTCTCACCACCTCCCGCCCCATCTTGCCCAGTGCCCCCACCACCAAGACCGGGATAGGGGATGGGTTGGCTTCTGGAGTTGCCAACCCCTGATCGACCGGATCAACCGCTGCCGTCACCCCTTGCCACCCTCATCCACGCTCTACAACTGCGAAGACCGGGATCCCCGGAGAGCCATCACAACTTCACCTCAATATCCACCCCCGCCGGCAGATCCAGCTTCATCAAAGCATCGATGGTTTTGGAAGAGGGGGAATAGATGTCGATAATGCGGCGGTGGGTGCGGGTTTCAAAATGTTCCCGCGAATCCTTGTCGGTGTGCGGAGAACGCAACACACAGTAGATGCGGCGCCGGGTAGGCAGAGGGATGGGGCCCACGGGCACAGCATCGGTACGACGGGCCGTGTCCACGATTTTGTCGCAAGAAGTATCCAGCAGCCGATGATCGTAGGCTTTCAGGCGAATGCGGATTTTCTGTTGGGTCAGGGTAGGCATGGCCGGAGAAAGAGAACGATACAACAAAAAACCGACAGGGATCGAGTTGATCTGGGGCAACCAGCGCTCAATCCCTGCCGGGAAAAGACAACTTACTTCAGGATCTTGGAGACAACACCCGCCCCGACGGTACGACCACCCTCGCGAATGGCAAAGCGCATCCCCTGCTCGATGGCGATGGGCTGGATCAGCTCCACCGTCATCCTGACCCGGTCGCCCGGCATCACCATCTCCGGCTGCGAGCCATCGTCAGCCGTAAAGGAGGAGATGGTACCGGTTACATCGGTGGTGCGTACATAGAACTGGGGACGATAGCCGGCAAAGAACGGCGTGTGGCGACCTCCTTCCTCTTTCTTGAGGACATACACCTCAGACTCGAAGTTGGTGTGCGGGGTAATGCTCTTGGGCTTGGCCAGCACCATGCCGCGCTCCACCTCGTTCTTCTGAATGCCGCGCAGCAGCACACCGACGTTGTCGCCAGCGATCCCTTCATCAAGGGTCTTCTGGAACATCTCTAGACCAGTAACGGTGGTGGAGCGAGTTTCCCGCAGCCCCACCAGTTCCACCGTTTCGCCCACCTTGATGCGGCCCCGCTCGATCCGGCCTGTGGCCACCGTGCCCCGACCGGTGATCGAGAAAACGTCTTCTACGGCCATCAGGAAGGGCTTGTCCACATCCCGCTCCGGCGTGGGAATGTAAGAGTCTACCGCATCCATCAGCTCGTAGATCTTATCCACCCAGGGATCTTCGCCGCGCTGAGTTTTGGGGTTGGCCTGCATCCTTTCCAAAGCCTTGAGGGCGGATCCCCTGATGATGGGGATGTCATCGCCGGGGAAGTCGTATTTGGAGAGAAGCTCCCGCACTTCCAGCTCCACCAGCTCCAGCAGCTCTGGATCGTCCACCATGTCCACCTTGTTGAGGAAGACCACCAAGCTGGGCACCCCCACCTGACGGGCCAACAGGATGTGCTCCCGCGTTTGGGGCATGGGGCCATCAGCCGCAGACACCACCAAGATGGCTCCATCCATCTGGGCTGCACCCGTGATCATGTTTTTCACGTAGTCAGCGTGGCCGGGGCAGTCCACGTGGGCGTAGTGACGCTTCTCCGTCTGGTACTCCACGTGGGCGGTGTTGATGGTGATACCGCGGGCTTTTTCTTCCGGCGCTGCGTCGATCTCGTCATACCGTTTGGCTGTGGCCTGACCCAAAGCAGCCAAGGTGGTGGTGATGGCAGCCGTCAAAGTGGTCTTGCCGTGGTCAACATGGCCGATGGTGCCAACGTTGACATGGGGTTTGGTACGTTCAAACTTAGCGCGTGCCATGAATCGTCACTTCCTTTTTGGTTTCAGTCAGCTACTCATTTCCTTTGTTTTTGGCAATGATGGCTTCGGCGATACTGCGAGGAACTTCCTCGTAGTGGCTGAACTCCATCGTAAAGGTGCCTCGACCCTGGGTTTTGGAGCGGATATCGGTGGCGTAGCCAAACATCTCTGCCAATGGAACTTTGGCATTGACCTTGGTGATGCCGCCTTCCGTATTCATCCCCTCCATCTGGCCGCGGCGGGCGTTGATGTCCCCGATGACGTCCCCCACAAAGGCTTCAGGAACTTCCACCTCGACCTTCATCATCGGCTCCAGAAGGACAGGGCTCGCTCTGCGAGCTGCCTCCTTCAGAGCCATCGAACCGGCGATCTTAAAGGCCATTTCGCTGGAGTCCACCTCATGGTAGGAGCCATCCACCAGGGTGGCGCGGATGTCGATCAGGGGATAGCCTGCCAGCACGCCGGATTCGCAGGCTTCCCGGATCCCTTGCTCAGCCGGCCCGACATATTCTTTGGGCACAACGCCACCCACGATTTTGGAGACAAACTCAAAGCCTGTACCCGGCTCTGCAGGCTCCAGGTCGATAACCACATGGCCATACTGACCCCGGCCACCACTCTGGCGAACAAACTTGCCTTCGACGCGGCTGACCGGCTTGCGAATGGTTTCGCGGTAGGCCACCTGCGGGTTGCCGACATTGGCCTCTACGTTGAACTCCCGCAGCATCCGATCCACCAGGATCTCCAGGTGCAGCTCGCCCATGCCGGAGATGATGGTTTGATTGGTCTCGGGATCCACCGAGACGCGGAAGGTGGGATCCTCTTTGGCCAAGGCCTGGAGGGCCTTGGAGAGCTTATCGATGTCGGCCTTGGTTTTGGGTTCTACAGCCACTGAGATCACTGGCTCTGGGATAAACAGAGACTCCAAGATCACGGGAGCATTTTCGTCGCAGAGGGTGTCTCCGGTGGTGGTGTCCTTCAGGCCCACCACAGCCCCCAGATCGCCTGCCCGCAGCTCATCCACGTCCAAACGTTCATCTGCTTTCAACACCACCAGGCGGGAGATGCGCTCTTTTTTGTTTTTGGTGGAGTTGAGCACATAGGTGCCTTTGGTCAACACTCCCGAATAGACGCGAATGAAGGTCAGATCCCCGTACTTATCGCTCATCAACTTGAAGGCCAGCGCCGAGAAAGGCTCATCGTCGCTGGCCTTGCGCGCCACCTCCGAGCCATCCGGCAGCACCCCCTTGATGGCGGGAATGTCGATGGGAGAAGGGAGGTAATCCACCACCGCGTCCAGCAGCATCTGCACACCCTTGTTCTTGAAGGCAGAGCCGCACAGCATCGGCACAATTTGGCCGCTGATGGTGCCCTTGCGCAGACCAGCCATCAGGTCGGCTTCGCTCAGGTCTTCCTCGGCAAAGTATTTCTCCATCAGGGCTTCGTCGGTCTCGGCCACCGCCTCCACCAGCTTGGCCCGGTATTCCGCCACGAGATCTTTCATCTCCTCCGGAATGGGGGCGGGACGAATGTCCTTGCCGATCTCATCCATGTAGATGCGGGCCTGCATCCGCACCAAGTCAACAATGCCACAAAACCCGTCTTCAGCTCCAATGGGCAGTTGGATGGGCACAGCGTTGGCCTTGAGGCGCTCCCGGATCTGGTTGTAAACCTTGAGGAAATTGGCCCCCATGCGATCCATTTTGTTGACAAAGGCAATGCGGGGCACGTTGTAACGATTGGCTTGCCGCCAGACGGTCTCAGACTGAGGTTGCACGCCGCCCACCGAGTCAAAGACGGCGATTACCCCATCCAGCACCCGCATGGAGCGCTCAACCTCGATGGTGAAATCCACGTGCCCAGGCGTGTCGATGATGTTGATGGTGTACTCTGGTGCGCCGAGGAGGGGCTGGGAAGGATTTTCGGGATCCCGCTTGGTCCAACGGGTGGTGATGGCCGCAGCCGTGATGGTGATGCCCCGCTCCCGCTCCTGAGCCATCCAATCGGTTACCGCAGTTCCGTCGTGCACTTCGCCAATTTTGTGCACCAGACCGGAATAGAAAAGGATCCGCTCTGTGGTCGTGGTCTTGCCGGCATCGATATGAGCCGCGATGCCAATGTTTCGGACTCGTTCCAGGGGAACTGTGCGTGCCACGTCAACCTCCCAATCCTCGTCGCCCTGCGATTTGGGCAACCTAAAAAATCCTTTACAATTCTAATCTTTTTTGCCGATTTTGCTCCACTTGCCCGAACTCTGGGTGGACAGAGCAGGGATCCCAGGGACTACCCACCGCCCTGCCAAACGGATTCAGTAGCGGTAGTGGGCAAAGGCCTTGTTGGCCTCGGCCATGCGATGCACTTCCTCCCGCCGCCGAATGGTGCTGCCGGTTTCGTTGGCCGCATCCATGATCTCATTGGCCAGCTTGGCGGCCATGGTGCGGCCGGGACGGGCGCGGGAAAAGGTGACCAACCAGCGCAGCGCCAGGGAAGTTCCTCGTTCTCCCCTCACCTCCACCGGGACTTGATAGGTAGCCCCGCCCACCCGACGCGCCTTGACCTCCACCAGGGGGGTGGCGTTGCGGACAGCATTTTCCAACAGAGGCAGTGGCTCTTGACCGGTGCGCTCCCGCACAATGTCCAGAGCCTCGTAAAGGATCCTGGCAGCCAGGGAGGCCTTGCCCCTCTGCATCAATTTGCGGATCAGCATGGTGACCAAGCGGCTCCCGTATTTGGGATCCGGTGGCACATCACGGCGAGGCGCACGGTTGCGGCGAGACATAAGAGGTGGGTTACCTGTTGCAGAAAGGGTTGGGAAAGGAGGACAAGCGAGATGCCAAAGGCTATTTTTTCTTGCCGGCGGCGGCTGGGGCTTGGCCGGGCTTGGGCCGTTTGGCCCCGTATTTGGAGCGGCCTTGCTTACGGTCTTTTACCCCTGCAGCATCGAGTGTGCCGCGGATAATGTGATAGCGCACGCCGGGCAGGTCTTTGACTCGTCCTCCGCGAATCATGACCACCGAGTGCTCTTGCAGGTTGTGGCCGATGCCGGGAATGTAAGCTGTGACCTCAAAGCCAGAAGTGAGGCGAACGCGAGCTACTTTTCGCAGCGCCGAGTTGGGCTTTTTGGGTGTTGTCGTGTACACTCGGGTGCAAACCCCCCGCCGCTGTGGACAACCCTTCAGGGCAGGGGACTTGGTTTTGCGGACGGCGACGCTGCGCTCCTCGCGGATCAGTTGCTGGATGGTGGGCATGGGCTGGCAAAGAAGGCTACAACTCAAGTTATCCGGCAGTATTGAATCCTAGCAAGGCGGGATCCCAGCGTCAACTTAGGGATCTGCTGCCGGGGCTGTGACTTGAGTCTTTTGACTAGACTGGAGCCATCGGCAGGAGGTGGGGAGAGGGGCAACAGGCGATGGGCTGGCTGGATTGGTGGATTGCGCTTCCCTGTCCGCTCTGCCAGCGCCCGGCCAAGGCTGTGTTTTGTCGAGACTGTCAGCAGCGATTGCAGGCGGAGCGGCTCGACTCTTGGCCAGTTACCACTTCGCCTTGGCCGCTTTATGCTTGGGGGATCCACCGGGGAGCGCTGCGCAGGGCTCTCTATTGCCTGAAATATGAAGGACAGCGGCGCATAGGCGCGGTTTTGGGGGAATGGCTGGGATCCCGCTGGCTCGAAAGCCGGCAACCTTCTTCAGGCTCTCGTAGGGCCTACGGCTCGGACTATACGGTCGTCCCCATCCCTCTGCATGCGGAGCGCCTGCGGCAACGGGGCTACAATCAGGCGGCCCTGATCAGCCAAGCCTTTTGTGAGCGGACGGGTCTAAGACATTTACCTGAAGCTTTGGTGCGGGTGCGGGCCACGGCGGCCCAATATGAGCTCAACCCGCTGCAACGCCGGCAAAATCTGGCAGGCGCCTTTGCCCTCCAGTACGCTCCCGCCACGCCAGTTCTGTTGGTGGATGACATCTACACCACCGGCTCCACCGTTCAAGCGGCGCAGCAGGTCTTGGTTGCGGCTGGGATCCCGGTGGCCGGGGTGATTGTTGTGGCCAAAGCGCAGCCGGCTGCCCACCACCCCACCCTGCCCCAGGAGCTCCGACGGCGTGGCCAGGCCTGACTATTGGGCCTGTTGCGCGGCTGCCTGTCGGGGATCCACGTTGAGGAACACGGTGGCATCCCCCTCGACGCGAATGATGCGCAGAGGTGGCAGTGAGTCCGCCGGGTTTTGGATGCGCTCCTGCAGCTTTTCGTAAAACAGCAGATCCGCCAGTTCCGCGTTTTCCGCTGCCGCCTGTCCCTTTAGCTCGATGGCCCGCTGGTTGGCTGCCGCTAGGATCAACAGCCGCTCGGTTTCTTTTTGTTGAATTTGCGCCCGCACTGCTGCTGTTTGTGCCGTGATCGAGGCCACCTGTTTGCGTTCAATGGAATCTCGCAGGGCTTGTGGAAAATCGGGGTTGCCCAGAAAGAGGCCCTCTACCTGGATCAGGGGCAGGGCTTGGCCATCGCGGTTGACGGTGGGCATCTCTTGGCGGATCAAGTCCAGAGCCCGCTGCTCGATGGCTGTGCGCTGGCTTTTGCGGTAAAAATCTTCGGAATCGAAAGAAGCAGAGATATCGCGGATCTTGGAGCGCACCACCGGCACCACCACTGTCACAAGATAGTTCTCGCCGATGGTGGCGTGCAGCTCGTCCAAAGTGGCAAGGTTGGGCCTGAGGGCAATGGCCACATCGACGGCAAAAGCCTGCCCGTCAGCAGTGTTTACCGTGATGGCATTGCTGATGGCATTGGCCGAGTTGGAGTTGTTGGTAAACTCCCAAACGCGGGTGAGCACGCTGTAGGTGATTGGCGTCTCGATCCCCGGGATCCGGAACATCACTCCCGGCAATTCTACCCGCCCCTTTTGCAACCCAGAAAGGGTATTAAACACCACAGTGGCATGGCCGGGCAAAGTGACATACAGGCAGGCGCGGAGCATCCCCAAAGCTGCCAAGAGGGCAATCCCGCCCAAAGTTAGCCAACCAACTTTACTCTGGTGTGCTTCTTCTGTTGAATACATAGTGGCTGATCCCGTTTTGAGGTCTGAGGGAAGAGCTGGAGCAGATGGGGCCAGGCCCGAAAACTGTTCGCGTCAGCGGGACGGAGTCCTTTTTCTATTAGGTTTTCTATTTGGTTATCAAAGTTTCCAGCCGGGATCCCAGGACGGAGGCTTTCACCACCTCTAGGTACTTGGGATTCTGGGTGAGGGCCTGGGCCTTGGCTCGCAATTGGCCGGCTTCTGCCTCGGCTTGAGCAATGATGCTGCGAGCATCTTGGCGCGCCTGCTCGATCTCAAATTGTTTTTGCGCCAGTTGGTTTTCGGCGATAGTTTTTGCTTCAATAGCGGCTACAAAATCGGGATCGAAATCCACATCCCGCAGCAGAAAGTCCAAAACCTCGACGCCGTATTCCTTCAGCAAAAGGGCCACTCGTTCGCGAATTTGTCCTTGAAGCAGAGGGCGTTCGGTGGAATAGAGAGCTTGGGCGGAAAAGCCGCTGGTCTCATTCAAGATGACCGACCGGACGATGGGGGCAATGCGATCCAAGTAGTTCTCCCCCAGTTGGGTGTAGACCTTGGGGGCATCGAGAATACGAAATTGCAGCGTCGCCTCAGCCGCAATCTGCTGCCCATCCTGAGAGAGGGCCACCAGCCGCGGCGCATAGGCAGTCGGGTCGTTGTCCTTCCAGGTCAGAGCCTGAGTTTTTACGTCGAAGGTAACGGTGCGCGAGACAAAAGGCGGCACCCAATGCAGCCCTGGCTGCAAAGCAGTCGGGCTCACTCCCCCACCCCAGGTAAACAGCACCATATTCTCGCCGTTGCCCACCAAGCGCAGCGGCCTGCCCGCCGCCACCAGGATCAACGCCACTCCCACAAGGGTAGCTTTGGGCAACCAGCGACCCACCCGGCTTTCCCAACCTTCTGCTCGCATCTCTCCATCTCCTGCCAATGCAGCCATTCTCGCGGCTGTGAGAAGGTCGAGCTGAGAAACGGCTGCTATCTTTTAAGCTTTCTGCAGGGATCCCCGTCCTCTTTCTCAGACCCCCAGACGATGTTACTCGGTATCAAAAAGTTTACAAAAGATCACTTCACAATTCGCAAAGACCCAGGATAAGCCGGCAAAAAGGGAAGAAGATTAAAACATAATAAAGATTTGGGTTGCCGTTCATGCTGCCTACTATCGATTACGAGCGGCGAGATATCCAGGTGCCACCCTCCTGCATTGCCGTTGCGGCTCGGGCCTTGATCCGGCAGGGGGTATCCGTCTGCTGGCGGGAAGAAAGTCTATCTGCCCTGATTCGTCTGGGATCCAAAGGAGCCGGCGATCGAGCTGCCATTTTGCTGGTGGAAATGAGCCTCATGGGCCAGCCGGAGGAGCTGAAAAACTGGCTGGAGATGTGCTGGCAACTGCCCGCCTATCGCCGCGAGCCGTTGCGGGTGGGGGGATAGGGGATCCCTGTGGAGGCGCGCTAGCCTCGTTCGGACTCGTCGAAGAGAAACTGCCCGCCGTAGCCGGTGACGATGCGGGTTCCATCTTTGAGGATATGGATTTCCACCTGGTCGCTGGCCCAATTCAGTTGGTTTTCCAAGGCAGGGTTAAAGACATGTACCCGCTGGTTGCGGGAAGAGACCAGCGAGTGGGGGGAGCGAATGGCCTGGGATTGCAGATAGGGCCCGTCCACCAAAATATCCAGCTCCTGCAACAGCTCTTGGGCGCCGGGGGGAGCCTGGGGGGATCGCAACTCTTCCAGCGTGAATCCACTGAAGGCCATCGCCGTTAGCCCTTTCGCCTTCAGGAGCCGCGCCAAGCTGGCCAGGGCAGGAGCCTGCCAGAAGGGCTCTCCTCCCGAGAAGGTCACTCCCTCGTTTCTGGGGTTGCTGAGGATTTGCTCGGCCAAGTCAGCAACCTTGACCAGTTGGTTGACCTCAAACGGCCAAGAAGCGGGGTTGAAGCAGCCTGGGCACTCCCGCAGGCAGCCCTGCACCCAAACCACCGCGCGCCGGCCCGGCCCATTCACTTCCGATTCGTCCACATATCCCATCAGGTTGAGATAACCGGGAGGGATCCGGGCCTGAAAGTCCAGTGCGATCTTTGCCTTGGACATGGGTCACCTGCTGCAAAACGGCTTTGAGACTACTCTTAGCCTAGTGGGAAGCCGAACGCGAAAGCTGCAATCTTATAGTCATTTCAAATTTGGAGATGTCTCCACAGTGCTCCGCGCCGCTGACACCCTCACCCCCGGCCCCTCTCCCTGAGGGAGAGGGGAGTTAGAGCGGCGCGTTCGCGACAGCGTTGC
>NZ_JANSJI010000334.1:0-590 GCF_047462475.1 Synechococcus sp. H55.11 | reverse complement strand
TCCGAAGGCTGACTCGATCCCGCACCCGCCGTTAGTCCAATTGGGGAAGGCTGCCAAACCGTCTAACTGTTGAGGAGTTCGGGGAGCTCTAGGTTCTGCGCTCTGCCCAGGCGATTCCCCCCAGTGATGTTGGGAAGGTCGCGGTGACGGGAGAATGTCACTTTTGTGGTGAATTGGGCTTAACTTGGCGGCGGACATCTGTCTGGCGCATCCAGTAAACTACCCGACTCCGACTGCTCAGCGGTACGGAGCGGGCTTTAAGCGCTACGCGCCGCTGACGCGAACGGTAGCCCTGCAGTTGGCAAGCCAACCACAGGCCCCTGGGCCGGTTTACAGCGACCCCCAAAAGCGCAATGACGTTGGCACCGTTCAAATCTGCATCCCCTTCCCAACCACAGGCCGGGTTCACACAACGAAAATGCTTCCCTTCCCGTTGCCCAAGCCACAAACACCGGTGACAGGTCTGCAAGCTGTAGGCAGGCGGACCACCACCACCTTCACCCCTGCTCTGGCTGCCTTGTAGTGCACAAACTGCCGCAACGGGTAGAACGCCCCTCGCGCTAGCGGGCCGTAGGCCTCACTGTTCGACC
>NZ_JANSJI010000333.1:0-3239 GCF_047462475.1 Synechococcus sp. H55.11 | reverse complement strand
AGTCAGCAAATCGATCCCAGCCGGGACTTAGTTTTGCGCCCGTTAGGTTTGCTCCCTTGAGAGAAACGTTCAGCAAGTCTGCCTCCTGCAGGTCTGCCCCGCTCAGGTCGGCTCCTTCCAGGTTTGCCCCCCTCAGGTCTGCTGCCCTTAAGTCGGCCCCGCTGAGGTTTTTCACATCAGCCTGGCCGTTAACAATCTCCCAGACCAGCCGCCACTTGGGATCCATCTGAGTTTCGGCAGAGACTAGGGATCCCTCTAGGCTGACCCGGCTCAAGTCGGCCCCGCTCAAGTTGGCTCCGCTGAGATCAGCCTGGCTCAGGTCAGCCCCGCTCAAGTTGGCTCCGTTGAGGTTGGCTGCTCTCAAGTTAGCCTGCTTCAAATTGGCCCGGCTCAGGTTGGCTCCGCTGAGGTTGGCCCCACTGAGGTCTAATCCTCTCAGATAGGTCTGGGCCAAGCTGGCCTCGCTTAGATCGACCCCTCGCAGATATGTTCCGTTTAGGTTAGCTCCGCTCAGGTTCGATCCTCTCAGACATGCCTGACGTATCCGGCTCAGGTTAACCCCCCTCAAGTTGGCTTGCCTGAGGTTGACCCCCGCCAGGTTAGCTTCACTCAGATCGGCTTCGGTTAAGTTGGCGTTGTCCAGGTTCGCTCCCCTTAAGTAGGCTCGGCTTAGGTTTGCGGAGCGCAAATCGGCCCCCTCTAAGTCGGCCTCGCCTAGGTATGCTGCACTCAGGTTTGCGCGGCTCAGCTTGGCCCTGCTCAGGCGTGCTGCTTTCAAGTTTGCCCGGCTTAGGTTGGCCCCCTCTAGGTATACCTCGCTCAGGTTAGCCCAGCTCAGATCAGCCCGGCTCAGGTCAGCCTGGTACAGACAGGCTGCTCCCCCCCTCTCTCCTTTCCCTAGGTCGGCTCCCCTCAAGTCTGCCCCACTTAAGTCAGGCCTATCTAGACTGGCTCCCCTCAGGTCAGCCCAGCGGAAGTCTCGCTCTCCGGCTCTGTATCTGGCTTGGATATCTTCGACTTTACGGAGAGGAAGCGGATGCGCTTTTGCTACCTGCACAAGCTCCGGATCCGCTGACTCCAGCAGTGTTTTCCAGGCTGCAAATTGAACTTTCCAAGCCAAACCTTTTTGCATGACGGTTTGGATAACAAGTTGAGCCCCTTTTTCGCCATATTGGAGCGCTTCCTCAATCGCTCGGATTCGCACTTCCAGATCGGGACTGGCTAGGTCTTGCTCAATAGCCACCAAGCCTCCCATGACCGGATCGGAGCCGGCCAATTGCTGCCCACCCAGAACAGGATCAAAGGTTTCCGCCATCCCTACACCTCAAGTTAACCTTCCAACTACCTGCTGCTGCATAAGCCATAGGCCCGGTCAGTTTTGGCAATTACTTCAGCTCGGTAAGCTTCCAGCCCCCAAATCGACCACCAAAATCAGGGATCCCGTAGCCCAAAGCAGCCGCTGTCTGTTGGATCCCTGGGGAGCTAATGGTTTTGGTAGGGCTGCTACATCCCGCCAGAAGACCAGGACTGAGAACTTAGGAGGGGGAAAACGAAGAGGGGCTGTCGACTTCGATGGGGCCCAGCCCTCTTTTTTGCACCAGCGTTCGCAGCTCCTGCACAAGTTGTTGGTCTTGGGAGGCCGTGCGGGCCCCGGACTCGGCAGCCCATGCTTTTAAGTCCTGAATCTGGTCGCGGGCGATGGCGGCCAGAGGAACGGTTTGGCGAATGGCGCTGAGGACGTCCTCCTGGGTAAACTCGCGGGGTGGATCCTGGTTGAAGGCCATGTGCATGGCATCGTAGATGGTCTGTTCAATTTCTGCCCCGCTGAAATCTTCGCTGGCCATGGCCAGCTCAGGGTAGGAGAAATCCCGCAAGCGGTTGGGCCGCAGCCGCTGGATGTGGACTTGGAAGATTTCCTCCCGCTCCCGTTGGTTGGGCAAATTGACAAAGAAAATCTCATCAAACCGGCCTTTGCGCAGCAACTCAGCCGGCAAGATGCGGACATTATTGGCGGTGGCAACAATAAAAACGGGTTTGGTTTTTTCCTGCATCCAGGTAATTAGGCTGCCGAAGACCCGCTTGCTGGTGCCCGAATCTCCTGAAAACTCGCTGTTGACGCCGCCAAAGGCCTTATCCAACTCATCAATCCACAAAACACAGGGGGCCATAGCTTCGGCAATTTGGATCATCTGGCGCACGCGGCTTTCACTTTCGCCGACGATCCCGCCGAAGAGTCGCCCCACATCCAGCCGGAGCAAGGGCATGCGCCACTCGCGAGCTATGGTTTTGGCACAGAGAGACTTGCCGGTACCCTGAATCCCGGCCAGCAAAATGCCCTTGGGGCTGGGCAAGCCATAGTCGCGGGCCTGGGCACTAAAGCTGTTGCGGCGCTGGCGAATCCAGGCTTTGAGGTTTTCCAGGCCGCCGACATTTTGCAGGGTCTCGGAGGGGTTGTAAAACTCCAGGATTTCCGTCTGGCGGATGTATTGCTTTTTCTCTTCCAGAACCAGGTCAATATCGCCCTCGCTGACCTTGCCTTTGGCGGCTAGGGCGCGGGCCAGGATCCGCTCAATGCGCTGCCGGGTCAGCCCTTGACAGGCTCGAACCAGTTGTTCCCGCGCTGGGCCGCTTAGCTCCAGTTGACGGGCAGGGATCGCGCGGGTAACGATCCGCTCAATTTCGTCGATGCTGGGCAGGGGAAAATCATAGACTACAATTTCCTCGCGCAGCTCGGCAGGGACAACGGCTTCTTGGCCCAGGAGGATGATGGACTTGCGGCTGTGGCGGCCCTCTCTGGCCAAGGTTTTTAGGTAGCGGATAACGGGATAGTTATCTGAGCGTTCTGGATTTCTCAGGGTGGGGTTTAGATCCTTGAGAACACAAATAACCGCCTCGTCCTCTTTGATAGCGCCGATGCGGCCCAGAGCAGGCATCAATTGACCTTTGTTTTGGCCGTTATCTGACCAGCCAGAGACGATATCCCAGATTAGGAGTTTGCGCTTGGGTTTGAGAGAATCGGCCAGAACTTGTAGCAGCTCCTCTGCTGGGGCTTCTTCGGGAGTAACCAGGTAGATCAAAGGGTAGCGAGCGCGAACCACCAAGTCCAGCAGCGTGAGAATGTCTTGGTGATTGCTGGCAAAGGCGAGATCTAAGGAACTCATGGATCTAGCTGCTAGCTGTAGGTAGTCTAGCAAAGGGATCCGCCTAGGGATGGACAGTTCCGTCGGGGAGGATGGCCC
>NZ_JANSJI010000332.1:0-3261 GCF_047462475.1 Synechococcus sp. H55.11 | reverse complement strand
GTCGTACCTTGACAACTCACGCGATTGTTGAGAGAGAACCTGCATCATCACCATCCCTGGTGCGCGTTGTCCACCCGTGCACCAGGTGCCGTTCGGCCCATTGGCCGTGACGGACGGAAGACATGATGAGCACACGATGGATGCCATGGCGCTGCGTGCCGAGGAAGGACGGGGCACGGCACCGATATGCTCCGGGGAGCCGCGTGCAGGCTGTGATCCGGAGGTCTCCGAATGGGGCAACCCGCTGCCATCTGGCAGCGCTCCGCATGCGCGGAGCGGGAACCCGGCCAACTGAAACATCTCAGTAGCCGGAGGAAGAGTGAACGACACCCGTAGTAGCGGCGAGCGAACCGGGTGAGGCCTAAACCGTGCGCGTGCCAAGGGAGCAGCCGTTGCGCGCACGGGGTTGGAGGACGACCCACGCCCATCCTGCTCGATGGGCCTCACGCGACCGCGTTCAGCAGAAGCAGTGTGGAACCCTGCACCAGAGAGCGTGAGAGTCGCGTATGCGTGCGCCTCAGCGTGAGGGGTCGTTCCTGAGTAGGTCCGGGCACGAAGAACCCGGGCTGAAGCCGGGCAGACCACTGTCCAAGGCAAGCTACACGCAGTGACCGATAGCGCACAGTACCGTGAGGGAACGGTGAAAAGTACCCCGGTGAGGGGAGTGAAAGAGACCCTGAAATCGTGTGCTTCCACGCCGTGGGAGCCGGGCAACCGGTGACCGCGTGCCTTTTGGAGTATGATCCGGCGAGTAATCCTCGGTGGCGTGGTTAAGGCAGAGCCAGCCGGAGCCGGAGTGAACGCGAGCCTGAACAGGGCGAGCGTCGCCGGGGATTGACCCGAAACCGTGTGAGCTACCCATGGCCAGGCTGAAGCGTCCCTAACAGGACGTGGAGGGCCGCACCGGTGTCTGTTGCAAAAGGCTCGGATGAGCTGTGGGTAGGGGTGAAATGCCAATCGAACACGGAGATAGCTGGTTCTCCCCGAAATGTATTGAGGTACAGCCGCGGCAATGGCACACCCGGAGGTAGAGCACTGTTGTTGTGCGGGGGCTTCACCGCTTACCAAGCGACGGCAAACTGCGAATGCCGGGTGTGTGCACCGCGAGTGAGACGGCGGGTGCGAATATCCGTCGTCGAGAGGGAAACAACCCAGACCGCCGGCTAAGGTCCCCCAGTGGTCGCTAAGTGGGAAAGGTTGTGGCGCCGCTTAGACAACCAGGAGGTTGGCTTAGAAGCAGCCATCCTTGAAAGAGTGCGTAACAGCTCACTGGTCAAGCAGCGCTGCGCCGAGGCTGTAACGGGGCAAAGCGACCCACCGAAGCCGCGGGTTGACCGAGAGGTCAACGGTAGGGGAGCGTCGTGACCGCAGGGAAGGGACGGCGGAAGCCGCACTGGAGCGGGCACGAGTGCGAATGCCGGAATGAGTAACGGAGAAGCGATGTGGCAATCATCGCCACCGAAAGTCAAAGGGTTCTGCCGCACGGATGCACCGCGGCAGGGTAGTCGGGCCTAAGGGGACGGCCACGGCCAGACCCGATGGACAACAGGTGAATAGTCCTGTACCGTGGAGTGGTCGCTTGACCAATGCCGGATGCTGAGGGGTAGTCGCCGCGGCGAGACGAGCGCCGTCCAAGCCGGTAGGGAGCAGGGCGAAGGAAATCCGTCCTGCGCTGACCGAGAGGTGAGTGAAAGGGGGTTGGGGAACCAACCGCCAATGGCGAGGCGCCTGTGCAGCCACGAAAGGCCGGCTCGGGAGACCACCCACGCCCGTACCGCAAACCGACACAGGTAGACAGGTCGAGGAGACCAAGGTGGACGAGTGACCCCCGGTTAAGGAACTCGGCAAATTGACCCCGTACCTTCGGAAGAAGGGGTGCTGCGTGTAGGGTGAAGCCCCTGGCGGGTGGAGCCCGAGGCAGCCGCAGGGTCCAGGCCCGGGCGACTGGATACCAGAACCACAGCTCCCTGCTGAAGCCGGAAGGCGACGTATAGGGGGTGATGCCTGCCCAGTGCCGGAAGGTTAAGGGGAGGGGTGAACGCTCCAAACCGAAGCCCCGGTAAACGGCGGCTGTAACTATAACAGTCCTAAGGTAGCGAAATTCCTTGTCGGGTAAGTTCCGACCCGCACGAAAGGCATCACGATCTGGGCACTGTCTCGACCGGGGGCTCGGTGAAATTGCAGTGGCCGTGAAGATGCGGCCAACTCAGAGCGGGACAAAAAGACCCCGTGGAGCTTTACTACAGCTTGCCATCGGGCCGTGCAGGCGGATGCGTAGGATAGGTGGGAGGCGGAGAAGGCGGACTTGCGGGTCTGCTGGAGCCGACGGTGAAATACCACTCTTCGGTCTGCGCTGCCCTCACCGGCGGAAGGCTGGGACGGTGGCTGGCGGGTAGTTTGACTGGGGCGGTCGCCTCCTAAAGGGTAACGGAGGCGCGCAATGGCGCCCTCAGGCGGGATGGTCATCCGCCGTGGAGTGCAACGGCAGAAGGGCGCTTGACTGCGAGGCAGACAGGCCGAGCAGGGATGAAAGTCGGCCGTAGTGATCCCACAGTACCGGGTGGAAGGGCTGTGGCTTAACGGATAAAAGCTACCCCGGGGATAACAGGCTCAGACCGCCCAAGAGTTCATATCGACGGCGGAGCGTGGCACCTCGATGTCGGCTCGTCGCATCCTGGGGCTGGAGTAGGTCCCAAGGGTTGGGCTGTTCGCCCATGAAAGCGGCACGCGAGCTGGGTTCAGAACGTCGTGAGACAGTTCGGTCTCTATCCGCTCTGAGCGCGTAGAGCAGTGCGCGGGGCTGGCCCTAGTACGAGAGGACCGGGCTGGACGGACCGCTGGTGGAGGAGTTGTGGGGCGGCCTGCAAGCTCCGTAGCTATGTCCGGGAGTGAGAACCGCTGAAAGCATCTAAGTGGGAAACACGCCGCAAGACGACTGCTCTCACAGCGCAAGGCTGGTAAGCCCCCCGCGAGATGAGCGGGATAAGCGGCCGGAGCTGGAGGCGGGGTGACCCGTAGAGGCGACCGGTGCGCAGGGGCGAGGGCTTCCGTCCGTCGCGGCGAGGGGGCCGGGACGGGAGCGTGGTGATGGTGCAGGCAGCAAGAAGGACAATCGCGTGAGGGGTGAAGGGACGACCTTCAACCACTGGGTGTGTGAGGAGCGCGGTGGACCCACCCCGATCCATCCCGAACCGGGTCGTGAAACATCGCAGCGCCGATCCTACTGGCGGCTCTCCGCTGGGAACCTAGGTCCACGCACCC
>NZ_JANSJI010000331.1:0-600 GCF_047462475.1 Synechococcus sp. H55.11 | reverse complement strand
GGCAAAGCGCCAGAACAAATGGGATCCGACCAACAGCCCCGCCGCCAGCAGGGCGGATCCCACAAGCCACGGCCACTGGGCTCGTCCCAACAGGGTTTCTGCCGGCACCGTGGTCAAGAAAGCCACCGGCACAACGAAGGTAAAAAACAGCCGATAGGCCACCGGATAGGCCACCAGGGGGAAGCGCCCCGCCTCTACCAAGCCCCGCAGCACCTCGGTGACGTTGTAGATCTTGACAAACCAGATGCTGGTGGCCCCCAGCATAAACCAGAGGCTGTAGAGGATGACCAATCCCAGGAGCAGGGGCACCAGACCCAAAACATAGGCCCAGGCCGGCAGCCGCAACTGGATCCCGGCGTAGAGAATCAGCACCAGGCCAAAGCCGATATCCACCAGGCCCCAGGGAGAGAACACCCGGGTTGACAGCCAAAACTGGCTACTAATGGGCTTGAGCAAAACAAAATCCAGAGTGCCCTCCTGCACCTGCTGCACGATGCGGTTTAAGTTGACGTTAAAGAGGCTGGCCGACACCCCCTGCAAGATGGTGAACATGCCCAAGACGATGAGCGCCTCCGGCCAGCTCCAACCCCCCAGGCGGTG
>NZ_JANSJI010000330.1:0-601 GCF_047462475.1 Synechococcus sp. H55.11 | reverse complement strand
CGGGCTATGCCAACTTCGGCGTGCGCATCTCCGCCTTGGGCAACCCGGTGCTGGACACCTCCCGCTGGGTGACGGTGGCTCCCATCGGGCCTTGCCCGAACCCGGGCGGCGCTGGCCTGCTGGCCGAGTACTACAACGGCTGGATCACCAGCCCGCAGAACCAGTACAACCGCAACACAGGGTTTGACAGGACTGGCGCTGTAGGCCCTCTGCCCACACCCCCCCCCCAAGATGTTCAAAGCGCCAACCTGCCCTACCTGCGGGCGGTGCGCTGGCCGGATCCGGTGTTCCCGGCCCAGGGGGTGCCGGAGCCCATCGGTCAATTTAACAACGGCTACACCAGCAGTGCGCCGCGTTGCCCAACGACCAACTTGGACAGCGCCACCAACGAGCAGCGCTGGGCCTGCGTGCGCGACGCTATCGATAATCCAGCTAACCTAGCACCTTTTGCCCGCAGCGGCAGCGGTTTTCCCTGGTGGGGCGGCTTCCAGTACCAGTTCGGTAACAGCACGTCCCGGGATTCAAGGTCTCCCTTCAAGCGGCTGTTGTACAACAATTTCCCCACTTGCAGCGGCTCTTTGTCTGACATTCTGCAGCCCCT
>NZ_JANSJI010000329.1:0-3270 GCF_047462475.1 Synechococcus sp. H55.11 | reverse complement strand
CCCTCTCCCTGAGGGATGACCCTCACCCCCGGCCCCTCTCCCTGAGGGAGAGGGGAGATGCTTCGGCGTTGTTCAGCTTCTGTCGGTGGCCAACCTCTTGAGAACAAGGAAGGTGCCGCCCAGGAAGAGCAGGCCCATCAGCCCGGCTAGGGGGTTGCCGCCGATGCCGGTGAGCCACTCTGGCGCCCTGCCGGTGTACTCGATCCAAGCCAAGTTGTTGACCCAGGTGATGCCCCACACCCAGCCGGCGTGCAGCCCCAGGCTGAGTCCTAGCTTGTTTTGGTTCCACACCTTGGCCTGGGCCAGCAGCAGGCCCATCAGCCACAGCCCCGGAAACTGGGGCCAGGTGGCGAGGATCTCTGCTGGCGGCTTCAAAAAGTGGGCCAAAGCAAAGAGAAGGCTGGATCCCCACAGAGCGCTTGTCCAGCCGTAGTCCAAGGCCATCTCCTGCAGCAGCCAGCCGCGGAACAACAGCTCTTCTGCCAGGGCCACCGCCAGGCCCACCCCTAGCCCCAGCAAGCCATAGCCCAGCAGGGATCCCCCTTCCACCGGCTGCCAGCTCAGCCAGCCCAGGGCCCCCTCCAGGCCAAAGAGCAGAAAAAGCCCGCCCACACCCATCCCCAGGCCCCAGAGGATCCCAGCTCGGCAGGCCCAACTCTTGTCCAGGCCATAGGCGGCAAACCCAGATCCCCACAGCCCCAGCCAAAGGAGCAGTAGAGCATACAGCGGCAGCCAGAGGTACTCTCGGCCAAAGAAAAATCCCCCCAGGCCGACCCACGGTAGCCAGGCCAAAAGGGGGATCCCCAAAAACAGCAACAGCCGCAGCGGCAAGGGAAAGGCCTTGAGTTTGCCAATCAGCTCAGCAGTCGGCAGGCCCACCCAAACCGCTCCTAACTAGCGTTCCGGCTCGATCGAGCTGGTGAGGCCGTGCCGGCGCAACTGCTCGCAGTAAAACTCCGCGTGCTCCCGCGGCACCACGATGACCACAGCAACGCCGTTGTTGTGGGCTTCCAACATGATCTCGGTGGCTTGCGGCGGCATCATCGATGGAATGACCTTCACCAGCACCTGCACCACGTACTCCATGGTGTTGACATCGTCGTTGTGCAGCAACACCCGGTACATGGGCATATGCTTCGGGGTTACAGAAGGCTTAACCAGAGTCTCCGTAGCCACGACGATCCCTCCTTGGGTCAACAAGAGGTTCTAGAACGCAAAACCGAAAACAAAGCCAAAAAGCAAAAAACCTTAATGGAATTTTAGCCTTCGCAGGAAGGGCTATGAAAAGGCCGCGGAGAACCCAAGCCTCAGGTCTGGCGTTCTTAAACAGAAGCTAACCCAGTTTTCACCGGCCCACAACCTCAGTTTGGGCGCAGAAGTGCTTGACTAGGGGCAATTGGCCATTGTTGCGGATCCCTTTACATTTGCCGGCGTCGCTGAGGTTAGCTGTATGAGTTCCCTGCGTTCCCGTCGCTTTTTCCTGCAGTTGCTGATGTTTGGCGGTGGGGCAGCCGCCCTGGCCGCCTGTGGGGGCACCTCCAGTTCTTCTATCCCGCCGCTGGGAGAGCCGGGATTTCCCCAGGGGGTGTTTGCCGGGGATCCCACCTCTGAGGGGGCGGTGCTTTCCACGCGGGTGGTGCCGGCCAGCAGCGTGGATACGGTGCCTGTGACGCTGCAGATGGCGGAAAATGCCGAGTTCAACCCCATTCTGCAGCAGGTTGCGCTGACTGCCCGCCGCGTGGCCGGTCGCAACTACCGCACCGAGCCGGGCGACTACATTGCCCGCGCCGTTGTTACCGGCCTGAGGCCGGCGCAGCGCTATTTCTACCGCTTTGTCAGTGAGGGGTTTACCAGCCCTGTGGGCCAGTTCCGCACCCTGCCGGCTCCGGGCGATGGGCGGCCCATCCGCTTCTTGCACATTAGCTGCGCCAATGAGCCTCCTTTCCCCATTGGGGCGGCCCTGTTGGCTGAGGTTAACCGCGGCGATATCGATTTCATCTCCTTCAACGGCGACACCGTCTACGCGGATCGCTTCTGGCTGGGGCTGGATCCCATCGGCAACCTGGAGTTTTACCGCAGCCTCTATCGGGATCAGCGGGATCCCAAGTATGCCGGGCCGGAGTTCCCGCAGTTGTTCAGTCGCACTTCCTTTGTCGTTAACTGGGATGACCACGAGGTGATCGACAACTACAGCGGCCAGAAGGCCCGCGGCGGCCGCGCCGTCCAGCTCAACGACACCACCGGGCAAACCCGCGACGTGGAAGATTTTAGGGTGCTGGGCTACCAGGCCTTTTTTGAGTACAACCCCATCACCCCCACCTTGACGGATGTACCGGGGGTAGATAGCCGGGATCGGGTGTTTCGCAGCTTCCGCTACGGCGCCAACGCCGAAGTCTTTATCCTCGACCTGCGCCAGTACCGCGACTTGGCTGCTGTGACCCCGATCCTGCCCATTTTGCCCCCTGGCTTGACCCGCCAGCGCTTTTTGGAACTGGCCGGCATCCGCCTCACGCCCCAGCAGGAGACCCTGTTCTTCGGCCCGCCGGGATCGGAAGAGGCGCTGTTTAACCTGCTGCGCCGCACGCCGCGCATTCTTTTGGGAGAACCCCAAAAGCAGTGGTTGTTCAACAGCCTGCGCAGCTCCACCGCCACCTACAAGTTCATCGTCAGCGAGTTTCCCATCACGGTGACCTATTTCCGCTCCAACGACGTCTGGGAGGGCTACTGGCTGGAGCGGCAGGAGGTGATCGACTTTATTGAGCGCAACAACATCCGCAACGTAGTGTTCCTAACCGGCAACAACCACGCCGGCTTCATCGGCCAGGTCAACCCCGGCAGCAGCAACCCCATCTGGGAGGTGTGGACTGGCCCCACCGGACGCAGCGTGACCGCCTTGAGCATTGACGAGTTGGGCAGCCAACTGGGGATCCCCAACGCCAGCCGCCTCTACTACCGGATTGTGAATGGCTTTCTCGCCCCTGTGAACCCTGCCAATCCAGAAGTGAGCGGGATCCCTGGCGTAACGACAGGCAACCTGCGCTTTTTGGAGCTGGCGGTGCCCAACTACACCCTCATTGAAGTCTCCGGCAGCCGCTGCACCCTTCAGGTCAAGGGCCCCACCGGCAGTGTCCTCACCGATCCCCTGGGGCGCCGCGGAGAACTGGTGCTGCCCCAGTGAGAACAATCAAGGGCTTTGGGCAGGTTTTCCCAGTCCTATTCTGATCGAAATTCAGGGATCCCTGCGCAAGTTGGGATCCCTTTTTGTAACTC
>NZ_JANSJI010000328.1:0-3271 GCF_047462475.1 Synechococcus sp. H55.11 | reverse complement strand
GTTGGGTCTCCAGAAAAAACATCCACTCCTCATCCTGCCACCCTTCTGCCCCGGAGCGAGCACCATTTTTCGGAGAAAGTAGGCAGATCTTCCGGTTTTTTGGGGGCGAAGCGTCAACCCCCTGCCCAGCAAGGATCCCACCCGCCCCCCCCAGACTGCGCTGTATCCCCAGGGATCCCAACTTCTCTTGGAAAAAAAGGGCAAGACTTGCCAACCTGGCCAGATCTGCCTGTATGATTTACGGAGTAACCAGAGCAAGCGCTGAAACAAGCGCGTATGCGTCTCCCAACCGAACGGCAAGCCCCTAGCTTCATCAGTTGCTTTGGGCCAGTTGATCGGGTAAGTTGAGGGAAGTGTTCAGCCGAACCCTACTTTTTTGGTTAAGAGGAGAAAAATGAACGGAACAATGCAGAAGTGGCTGCTGAAGTCACTTGGTTCTCTGACTTTAGCGTCTGCCGTGGTACTTGTGCCTGTGATCCTGACGGGCTGCGGCGAGGACAGCGCTGGCCCTGCGGTGCCCGTGCCGCCCCCACCGCCGCCAGCTCCCCCGGCTCCCCCGTCGCCAACTCCCACGCCAACTCCGGCGCCGGCAGGCACGATTAACGTTACGCCTGAGACCGACATTAACCGGATTATTGAGACTTCCGATCGCACTCGGCCTCTCACCCTGGTTCTGGGGCGGGGTGTTTACCGCCAGAACATTGTGATCAACCGCAGCAACGTCACGGTGCGCGGCGCAAGCGGCGATGTGGGCGATGCCGTCGTGGTAGGTGGGGCTACCGGTGCGCCGGTTCAGGTGACGAACAACGCTTCCGGCGTCGTCCTGGAGAACTTCTCCATCCTCAACACCCGCTCCTTGGCGTCCATTGAGTACGGCATCAACGCCGAAGACGCCACCGAAGTCACCGTTACCGGCGTAGATATAGTCCTCTTCCCCACCGTGACCCCTCCGGCCTCGCGCGGGGTGGCGATCGGCTTTGGCTCAGCGGCTGCCGGCGCCACCTCCAAGAACTAGACGGTTACCCGCTCCAACCTGTTTGTGGCTGGCGCGGGCAGCTCGGCAGGCATCCGCATTGCCGGCGACAACGCGGGCATCAACCTCCGGGTGGAAACCAACAACATCTTCTTGGGCTACGAAGCTGTCCCCGACATCTCAGATCAGCTGATCAGACCTACGGCCCAGGATGTGGGTGCCGGCTCTGCCGCCATCTTTATTGAGTCGGCGGTGACGGGGCTGAGCCTGACTTTTACCGGCAACACCATCACCCCAAGAACGGCGACGGCCAACGTCTACGCCATTCGTGACGACCGCGGCAGCGGCTTGAACGCCATCGAGCGGCGGGCCATTGTGGCGGCAGGCAGCGGCTTTGCCTTCAACAGCAACACCAGCAACGTCTATCTCTCCATCACCCGCGCCATTGCCGAGGCGGCTGGCCCCAATCCGACGGTGACGGCGGGCCCTGGCTCCTTCACGGCAGAGGGCGAGATCGTGATCCCTGTTGACAAGCCCGGCCTGACGCTGAACTCCCTCGACGGCACGAGCACGCTGCGCAACGTCAAGATCTTGGCCAACGACGCCACCCTGGGGGGAACGGAGGGCAACGGCTTCCGCATTACGGGCACCCGCGGATCGGATCCGGATGCGGGTGGCCCGGCGGTGGACTACCAAGTGGGCATCGGCGAGTGCGACCTGGCCAACCAAGGGGCGCGCAACGTAGAAGTTTCCTTCAACGACTTCGCACGGCCCACGCAGGCCGACACCTACGTCTCTGTCCAAGTCTGCGACTTCTCGCAGGCCGATATCTACAAGAACCTGCTGCGCGGCTACACGGTTGCCGGCGTGCACGTGGTGTCGGCGGAGCCTGCCACGGTCACCATCCGCGAGAACCGCTTCGAGGCTTCCATCAACAGCCCCTTCTTCATTGCCGACATTGTGGATCGGCAGACCCAGGCTTCGGGCAACCTCTCGCCCTTTGCCAAGGCCTCGGTGACGGGCAACGTCTTCAACCAACCGCCCCAAGGCACGGGAGCCATCTACGCTCGTCCGAGTGTCAACCTCACGCCAACTGTGGCTGCGGAGCTGGGCGGCGAAGGCACTATCCTGCAGGCCTTCTTCAACAACACCATCACGCCAACGCCCCTTCCCGGCGTTACTGTGTGTGGACGCGTCGAGAGCTTGGCGGGCGCGCCGGGCAACCTGGTGAACTTCTTGGATAGCTCGCCAACGCAGGTTCCCTTCACCTCCAGCGTCTTCGGCGCGGTGTCGGATGCCCTCTGCACGGCGGTGGGCTTCGGCCCAGGGGCCAGCCTGCAGTTCCGTCCGGGTGGCACGCCACCAGCACCAGCGACGCCTACGCCGACACCGACGCCTACGCCGACATCTACACCGACACCCACACCCACGCCAGCGGCTGTGACAATTACCATTCCTGGTCTGCCTGCTGGCGCGACGGTGACGGTGGCGGGTGCAGGGGGGTCGCCGGTGATCGCCACCTCCACGTCGGTGTCCGGCAACGTGGCCACCTTCCCCGGGCCCTTTACCATCCCCTTCGGCGGCCAGATCCGGATAACGCCGGCCATTGCCTCGCCGTCGGCAATCACAGTGGGTGGTACAACGCTGAACACCTTCGACAACACCACAAACCCCGGCAGCACCACCTACTTCAACTTCGGCCCGGCCATCTCGGTCAACTAGCCTTGGGCTAACGCTATCAGGGCGACCTGTTTCTGT
Organism: Synechococcus sp. H55.11; assembly: GCF_047462475.1. Classification (NCBI taxonomy): domain Bacteria; kingdom Bacillati; phylum Cyanobacteriota; class Cyanophyceae; order Synechococcales; family Synechococcaceae; genus Synechococcus; species Synechococcus sp. H55.11. The sequence continues at coordinate 540 of NZ_JANSJI010000328.1, read as the reverse complement.
TGAGTCAACAAAAGAGTTGCTGGATACCGGCAGGTCGCCCTTTCTTCTCCGTCTTGTCTGCGCATTCCCGGTTTTTGGGTTCCCTACTGTGCGTTTTGGCCCCTGGTTGGGTATTCTATTACCAGGTTTGATATGGTTTTCCCTGTCGAGTGAGCCGGGCTGCGCTTGTCGAGACTTCAACCCTTGGTCAAGGCCCTATCTTCGGAGATTTGTGACGATGTCTAACCGCAACCTTCTGCCTAGCTTGCGCTCTTCCCTGGTCTCTCTGGCCCTGGCTTCCTCGCTGGCGGGGGTGATGGCCGCCTGCTCTTCCGACACGCCCACCGCTACGCAGGTGCCTTCTACCATCTCGGCGCAACTGCCCGAGACGGCGGCTCCCGCCACCGACGGCATCGCCTTCTACTACGACGGGGTGAAGACCTCTATCAAAATCACAGATGCGGCGGTGCTCTTTGCCGCCTGCACCCTCAACACGGGCGACTCCGCCAAGATTGTGAATTTTGTCAACAATACCCTGAAGGCAGGGCCGATCACCGCTGC
>NZ_JANSJI010000327.1:0-606 GCF_047462475.1 Synechococcus sp. H55.11 | reverse complement strand
CTAGCCTGATCCCACCGGTGGATCGGGAGCAGGAAACCCAGCGGGCCTTAAGTGGAGCCGGACGGGCGGATCCCTTTGTGCCCCAAAACGTGCGTGCCCCTGAGCCAACCCTTGACCTGCCACCTCTGCCTCCGCCTCCGGAACTGCCTCCGCCCGGTGGCGAAGTGCCCGTAGCAGTGGCCACGCCGCTCCCGACGCCCACTCCTGACCCGGCGGCCTTTGCCCGCAGCGTGCAGGTTTCTGGGATGATCCAGATTGGTGGCGAATCCTTTGCTTTGGTTTCTGGCCCAGGCGTCATCCCTTCTGTGGTGCAGGCCGGGCAGAACTACCAAACTGCCAAAGTGGCCGGAGTATCGGTGCCAGAGCGACGGGTTGTGCTCTCGGAAGGAGGCGAGACCGTCGTGAAGACAATGCAAGACACCACTGTGATTGTGGGTGCGCCCTAGCCGTGGCTATTCCAGAGCCCAGCGGTTTGATCTATTCTCCCGCCTCTGGGCAAGGGATTTTTCCAAAGTCAAGTCTAACTCCCCTCTCCCTCTGGGAGAGGGGTTGGGGGTGAGGGAGTCTGGGAAAATCAAAAACGAGGCTCGCTGTTGAGGCGTGACG
>NZ_JANSJI010000326.1:0-606 GCF_047462475.1 Synechococcus sp. H55.11 | reverse complement strand
GGTTGAGAGCGGCTCTGCAACGCAAGGCCAGCAAGGGCACACGCAGCACTCGGCGGAGATGTCGGGAGCTGTTGCAACGGCTGTCTGGTCGGGAGAGACGCTTTCAAGCTTGGGTGAACCATCGCATCTCCAAGTCCATTGTTTCTAGGGCACAGGCCACCCACCGTTTTATTGCCTTGGAAGACCTGACTGGAATTAGAGAACGTACCAACCAACAGCCGCGTAGTAAAGTCGAGCGGCGGCGGAGCAATAGCTGGGCGTTCTACCAGTTGCGGCAGTTTGTGCACTACAAGGCCGCCAGAGCAGGGATCCAGGTGGTGGTGGTGCCGCCTGCCTACAGCTCGCAGACCTGCCACCGGTGTTTGTGGCTTGGGCAGCGGGAAGGGAAGCGTTTTCGTTGTGTGAACCCGGCTTGTGGCTGGGAAGGGGATGCAGATTTGAACGGTGCCAACGTGATTGCCCTTTTGGGGGTCGCTGTAAACCGGCCCAGAGGCCCGTGGTTGGCTTGCCAACTGCAGGGCTACGGAAAGCCCGCTCCGTACCGCTTAGCGGTCGGAGTCGGGTAGTTTACAGCTACCTGTGCAGTCTGGAGAGCTCTATGGAAGT
>NZ_JANSJI010000325.1:0-12300 GCF_047462475.1 Synechococcus sp. H55.11 | reverse complement strand
GGCAGAGCCCTCCCGACAATCACGCTCATGGCGTATTCCAGGTAGGACTGCGCCATCTCCCGCTGCAGATCGGTGGAGATGATGCGTGCGGTCAATTCGTTGTCGCTCATGGGGTGGGGGTAGAGGTGAGGGATCCCGGTCGGCTTGGGCGCGGGCAGGGTGCAAGGTCAGAAGGTTGTTGCCCGCCAACAGTCGGCAACCTAGGGCAGTAACCCCAAATCCAGGTGTTTCTAGTCTACCATTCTGGGGTAGATCGGCTGTCGGCAGGCAGCTCTGCTTGGCAGAGAGAGTTTCCCAAACTCGGCGCCGAAAGGGGATCCCTGAAGAAACTTATAGATAGAAATCTATTCTCTAGTCTAGTCTTTATGGTAACGCTCAATGGTAGCCTACCTACATAGTGTCGAGAGCGGTGGAGCATGCTGCAGCAAGCGAAAGAAGAGCAGGCCGGCGGTAGGAGATTTCTGGATTGGCAGCGGCGGCTAAGCCTAGAAAACTGGCGCGGGGATCTGTTCGGCGGGCTGACGGCGGCGATTGTTTCCTTGCCGATGGCTTTGGCCTTTGGGGTGGCTTCCGGGGCGGGGCCGGTGGCGGGCTTGTATGGGGCGGTGTGTGTGGGCTTTTTTGCCGCCCTGTTTGGCGGTACCCCCACCCTCATCTCCGAGCCCACCGGGCCGATGACGGTGATGATGACGGCGGTGGTTGCCAAGGTTACCGCCAGCTATCCGGATCAGGGGTTGGGGCCAGCTTTCACCGTGGTCATGCTGGGGGGCCTGTTTCAAATTTTGTTTGGATCCCTGAAGCTGGGCAAATACATCACCCTCATGCCCTACAGCGTCATCTCCGGCTTTATGTCGGGAATTGGCTGGATCATGATTTTGCTGCAGATCCCGCCGCTGTTGGGCCACGCCAGCCAGGGGGGAGTGATCGGGTCGGTGCAGAACCTGCCGACCTACCTGCTTAACCTCAAGGTGCCGGAACTGGGGTTGGGGCTGCTGACGCTGGCCATCCTCTTTTTCTATCCCAAGCCCTGGCGACGGGCGGTGCCGCCCCAGTTGGTGGCCCTGGTGCTGGGAACGCTGGTGGCCAACTGGTTCATGGCTGACTGGGATTTGCGGCGCATTGGCCCCATTCCCACCGGCCTGCCTCAGGTGCAATGGCCGCAGTTGCCCTTTTCATCTTTGGCCAGCTTGGTGTTGGACGGGGTGGTGCTGGGCATGCTGGGCTGCATCGACACCCTCTTGACGGCGGTGATTGCCGACAACCTCACCCGCACCCGCCACGACTCTGACCAAGAGCTGATCGGGCAGGGGATCGCCAACCTGGTCTCCGGCTTCCTGGGGGGCTTGCCGGGAGCAGGGGCGACCATGGGCACGGTGGTGAATATCCAGTCAGGTGGGCGTACCCCTTTAGCCGGCATCACCCGCGCCCTCATCCTCTTGATGGTGGTGCTGTTTGCCGCTCCCCTCACCCAAGGGATCCCGATGGCGTTGCTGGCGGGGATCGCCTTTAAGGTGGGGGTGGATATCCTCGACTGGAGCTTCCTGAAGCGGGCCCACCGCCTCTCCCTCAAAGGGGCGGCCATCATGTACGGGGTGATGTTCATGACGGTGTTCGTGGATCTCATCGCTGCCGTGGGAGTGGGGGTGTTTGTGGCCAACTTGCTCACCATCCAGCGCTTGAGCGAGCTGCAGTCGGAAGAGGTGAAAGCCATTACCGATGCGGATGATGCGGTGGATCTCACGCCGCGGGAAAAGGAATTGCTGCGCCAGGGCCGCGGCCAGGTGCTGCTGTTTTACCTGAGCGGCCCGATGATCTTCGGGGTTTCCCAGGCCATTTCCCGCCAACACCAGGCGGTGGCTTCTTGCCAAGCTTTGGTGGTGGATCTGTCGGATGTGCCGATGCTGGGGGTTTCGGCGACGCTCTCTCTGGAAAATGCCATTCGTGAGGCCCTAGATCGCGGCAAGCAGGTGTGGATTGTCGGGGCCAGGAGCCGGATCCGACAGCGCTTGGAAAGCCTACGTTTGCCCTTGCCGGCAGAGCGGTTTGTGGAGAGCCGGGAGGCCGCTTTGGCCGAGGCCGTCGCCCAGTTGGGCTTGGCGGCAGAACCCAGTCCCCTGGTTTGAGCCATCCGATGAGCCCAACAATAAAGCTGTAGACTTCGTTTGCCGGATCGGGGTCGGGCCTGAGTCTATGCAATGGAAAGGTCGGGTTGCCTACTTGGCAACCCTGCATCGCAAGGAGCAAGTGATTGGCCCCCTCTTGGCCCAACACCTGGGGATCCAGGTGCAAGTGATACCTCTCGACACCGACCAACTGGGCACCTTCTCACGGGAGCGGCCCCGACCGGGGGATCCCATCCACACCCTGCGCCTAAAGATTGAGAGAGCCCGCCAAGCTTATCCTGCCTCTTTGGTTTTGGCCAGCGAGGGATCCTTCGGCCCCCACCCCCAGCTTCCCTGGATCCCTTGGAACCAGGAATGGGTCATGCTCAAGGTTTTTGAACCTGACGCGGATCCCTTGGAGCTGGTGGGCTACGCAGAAAGCGTGCAAACCAATTTCAGCCATCGCTGGGTGCAGAGCTGGGCAGAAGCCCTCGACTTTGCCCAAAAAGTAGGTTTCCCCGAGCACGGCCTGATCGCCCTCGACCGGCCGGAAAAGCCCCAAGTTATCCACAAAGGGATCCAAGACGAAGCAACCCTAAAGCAGGTGGTGGAGGAGCTGCTGGCCCGCCAGGGAGGGCTGCACCTGGAAACCGATATGCGGGCCCTGTACAACCCAACCCGCCTGCAGGTGATTGCGGCAGCCACCCAAAACCTCATCGCCAAAGCCCAAAGCCTCTGCCCCGCCTGCGGCACTCCCGGCTACTGGCGCATCCGTTCCATCTCGGGGCTGCCCTGCGGCCAGTGTGGTGCCCCCACCCCTGTAACCAAGGCGTGGGTGTATGGCTGTGCCCGCTGTTCCCACACCCACACCGAGCCTGTGGCAGAGACCTGGGCAGATCCGGCTCAGTGCGCCTTTTGTAACCCCTAGCTTCCCGGCGCCCGCTCCAACTTGCTCGATGTCTTCCAGGGCAAGGCTTGGGAAACTTCCCATCAAAAAAGGGATCCGCTGCGGCGGATCCCTCCGTTGTTTTTAACCTAGGCGGGAGAACAAGGGATTAGAAGGTGAACACTGCCCGCAGAGCACCCACACCAATGGTCGGGTCGTTGTCCCCTGGTCTGCCCCCATTGGGATTGCTCACAAAGTAGGCGGCGGGCGTCAGGGTAATGTACTCGTTCACTGGGAAGCTGTAGTAGACATCCACAATGAAGGGCCGAGTATCCCAAACCCCATCGTTGTCTGTAGTCACAATCGGCTGACCGAAGACTACACCACCCTTGGCACCCTCAATGAAGAGATCCGGGAAGGCAAAACCAAGCAAGAACCCGTTGAAGTCTTCATCGCCGGGATCGATGGTGCCAGCCGGCACCACATTGGGCAGGTTATAGTCAACGTTGCCCGCCGTAAACCAGCCGGACAGGATAATGCGGGGGCTCAGCTCCCAGTTAGCAGCCACTGTAAAGGCATTGACCCGAGCCGAGGGGGTGACGTCATTCCGGCGCAGCGGACCGCGGAAAAGGCTGCTGCCGGTAGCCAGGAAACCGGGGCCGCGGCTAGCGTCCTGCAGATAGGTGGAAGCAAATTGCAAATACAGCTCCAGATTTTCCGTCGGCAGAAAGCCCAGCTCCACCGTGTGAGCGCTGTCGTTACCGGTCAAACCGCTGTCACCGAAACCTCTGCCCAAGGTCTGGCCGCCGCGGGTGCTGTAGGCGTAGGCCAGACGAAACTGGTCGCCGAGGCGATAGCGGAAGCCAAACAGCGTGCCACTGGGCACATCTCCCGTGGAGTTGGGGAGGTCGGCAAAGTCGGAGAGGGCATCGAAGGGGACGCTGTATTGCAGGACACTGGACACCCCCGTGCCCGTGATGCCGGCGTAGATGGTGGCAGCGCGGTTAAAGGCAGGGAACTGATAGACCAACTGGGCCAGTGTGAAGGTGCCACCACCACCCCCTTGGAAGCCAACGCCCGGATCCCCTGCGAAGAAGGTGGTTACCGCATCGCGAGCCTGCAGACGAATGCGCAGACGGTCACGCCCAGCAAAGGAAGCGTCGAAGTTCAAGCGCACCCGGTAGGGCAGGGTCATGTTCGCCTGATTCTGCTCGGCCACCACCCTGTTGTTGACCACCCGGTCGTCGGTGAGGGCGCTGCCCAGGACAGCGGTGATCACTTGGGCATTCAGCTTGGTGACCGGGTTGAAGACCTTGCCCTTCAGGTCATTTACGTCGGCTTCCAGCGCGTCTACCCGTCCCCGCAGGGCTGCCAGCTCGGCGGCAAACTCCTCCTGCAGCCGCTGCAGTGTAGCCAAGTCCTCCTTAGAAACCTTGTCGGCCAGGCCGGCGGCGATCAGCTCGTTGATGCGATCCAAGCAGGCATTCATCCCGGCGGCAAACTCAAAACGGGTCATGGCCCGGTTGCCGCGGAAGGTGCGGTCAGGGTAGCCGGCAATACAGCCGTAGCGCTCGACCAGCGATTGCAGCGCCTGGAATGCCCAGTCGGTGGGCTGCACATCGGAAAGCTCAGAGATGGAGGTGACAGGCCCTGTAGCTTGGGCATAGGCCACTCCAGGGGTTAAGACTGCCGCTGCACCCAGGGTGCCAGCCAGCAGCGTTTTCCAGTAGTTCGTGTGTTTCGCGGGCATGTTTCTCTCCTTGTTTTTTGTCCTCACACCTGTTTAGCTGTGGCAACGTCTCCTAGCGATGCCCAACTGCCCAACTCTAGAGCGAGCCTGACAGTTGCGAATTCTAGAAGAACATAGTACAGCCCTGTCTTACATCGTCTACCACTTTACACACTTTTTGAGCGAGACTCAATGCGATGCTCAAGGGCGGCAGACGCTCCAGGCCCTATACCCATTACTTTACCTCAGGGATCCGGCCCTGGCTAGCGGGTGTATCCTGAAGCTGAGCCACGGGCTAAGGCGGGGATGGGCGGTACCGGACTCGAACCAGTGACATCCTGCTTGTAAGGCAGGCGCTCTACCGCTGAGCTAACCGCCCCCTCGGCTCCCTGAGTCTAGCATTTCCTGAGGGGCTATTTCCCCATGCCCAGGCTCTGCGCCTTCTGGTACACCTTGCCCTCGGTCAAAAGGGAAGGGGCAATGCAGATCGCCACCTGGTGCATTTCCTTGAGGTTGGCGGCGCCCAGGGTGGCCATGCTGGTGCGCAGGGCACCCCAGAGGTTGTGGGTGCCGTCATCCAGGCGGGCGGGGCCGCGCAAGATCTCTTCCAGGGTGCCGGTGGATCCCACGCGAATGCGGGTGCCGCGGGGCAAAACGGGGCTGGGGGTGGCCATGCCCCAGTGAAAGCCGCGACCGGGCGCCTCCTGAGCGCGAGCCAAGGGGGATCCGATCATCACGGCATCGGCCCCACAGGCGATGGCCTTGCAGATATCCCCGCCGGTCACCAGGCCGCCGTCGGCGATGATGGGAACGTAGGTGCTGGTTTCGGCCAAGAACTGGTCGCGGGCGGCAGCGCAGTCGGCAATGGCGGTGGCCTGAGGTACTCCCACCCCCAGCACGCCGCGGGAGGTGCAGGCAGCGCCGGGGCCGATGCCCACCAAGACGCCGGCAGCTCCCGCTTGCATTAGCTCCAGGGCGACATCGTAGGTGACGCAGTTGCCCAGCACCACGGGAATGGGCATGGAGCGGCAGAACGCGGCCAGATCCAGCTTTTGCATGCCCTCTGGCACCTTGTGATGGACGGAAACCACGGTGGCCTGGACGAAGAAGAGATCTCCGCCTGCTTCCGCCACTAGGGGCCCATATTCAGCCGCATGGGCGGGCACGCAGCTAGCGGCGGCAATGGCGCCGGCGGCTTTGATCTGGCGGATGCGCTCTTGGATCAGCTCCGGCTTGACGGGCTCGCTGTAGAGGCGCTGCATCAGGGGAACAAACTCGTCTTTGCCGACCGCAGCAATCTGATCCAGCACCTCGTCGGGATCCGCGTAGCGGGTTTGGATCCCGTCCAGGTTCAGCACGCCCATCGCCCCCAGCTTGGAGAGCAAAATCGCCATCTTGACATCCACCACGCCGTCCATGGCGCTGGCGATGATGGGGATGGGCCGTTGGATCCCTCCCAGAGTGAAGTGGGTGTCTACCAGGCTGGGATCCAGAGTTCGCCTGCCTGGTGCCAGCGCGATCTCATCCAGCCCATAAGCGCGTCTTGCCTGCCGATTGCGGCCCAGTTGCACGTCCATTTTTGCCTTGTTCTGCGGATCCCTCGTTCTTATCATGCCGCCAAGGGGGGATCCAAGGCTAGTGAGGGTTGTGTTCTCTTGGCCGTGATTTGAATACCGCCCAGCGGTCGGAGTCGGGTAGCTTACATAGATAGGCTGTTTCCCGCTTGCCCGATCGTGGATATCCTGCGCAATGCCCCGCTGGGGATTTATCTGGAAGAGCCTCGCACCTGGCTACATTGCCTGGATCCGCGCGTGAAGCTGGCCTGGCTGCTCAGCTTCCTGCTCAGTCCCATTTTGGCCGGCAATGGCTGGCGCCTGGCGGTGGTGGCACTTCTCTTGCTCTTGACGGTGGCAGCCCGTCTGCCGCGCCGGGTTTGGTCAGGCCAACTCGCTCTGGTGTTGGCTCTCAGCCTGCTCACCTTTGGGATCACCAGCTTGGCCCCAGATGGGTTGGGGGTCTTTCCGCAGCCGCAGCGGCAGGATGTGCAGGTGGTGGGCTATGGGCTGACCGGGATCCCCGGCGTTCGCGATAGCCTTCACCTGGCTGCAGAACAGGGATCCCCAGACCGCGCCTGGCGCGAGCAAACCCGTGCCTGGCCAACGCCCTATCGCTACCGCTTGGTTCAATTGTCCCTGTTGGGGCGAACCTTTCAGGTGTCGCGCCGTTCTCTGTCGGTGGCCTTGCGGCTGGGCACCCTCATCTTTACGCTGCTCTATGCCACCAACTTGTTTTTGCTGACCACCGCCCCAGAGGAGATCACCGCTGGGATCGGCCAACTGTTGCAACCTTGCCAGCGCTGGGGATGGCCGGTTGCGGAGGTGATCCTCACCCTCACCTTGGCGCTGCGCTTTCTGCCGCTGGTGATGGAGGAGGTGCAAAACCTGGTGCGGGCGGTGCGAACTCGGGATGTGCGCTGGGGATCCCTCAGTTTTCGGGGCGGGATGCAAACCCTGCTGGCCCTGGTGGAGCGCTTTTTTGAAAACTTGCTCCTGCGGGCCGAACAGATGGCCATGGCCATGCAAGCCCGTGGGCTGACCGGCCCCGACCATCCCCTGCGCTGGCACCGCCTACAACTGCGGCGGCTGGATCGAGGGGTGCTGGCCTTCTTGCCCCTGTTTTGGCTGCTGAGGATCTTGTCTTCCTGAGGGCTGTGCTCTACGCTGGGCTCAGCGGCAGGAGCAGTCGGGAAACGGAGCGCCCATCCCCAGACAGATAGAAGGAGAGCTGACCTCCCATCCGCTGCACCACCCGTTGGCATAAGCTGAGTTCCAGGCCGGGGCTGGCCGCCAAAGGCGACTTGAGCAAAGGATCCGCGTAGATCACCCGCTCCGGCTCCAACTGAAGTGCCGCTGCCAGGTGAGGGTCAAAGCTGCCCTGATCCACCACCAGCAGCTCTGCATAGCCCTCGCCAGCCTGGCTCCACAGATCCAGCCGCCCCCCTTCCGGGCTGCGCAAAGCGGCGGCCACCAGCAGCTCCCAGAGCACCATCTCCAGGCGTCCGGGATCCCCCTGGATGGCCAGACTCATGTCCCCATGGGCCCGCGGCCACAGCTTGCGTCTTTGGGTCAGGCCCTCCACCCGGCGCAGGCTTTTGCGCACCAAAGTAGCCAAAGATACCGACTGCAACTGTGGCTGGATCTGCCAGGTTTCCGCCTGCAACAACGGCTCTGTGGAGACCGTCAGCTCTCGCAGCCCCTTGCCGATCTCCACCACTTTTTGCCAGCGGGTGGCTTCGTCGCCGGGGATCTCCGGCACCTGACCCAAGCGGCGCAGGCCGTCCAGGAGGGCATTCTGTAGGTCTAGCAGGCGGCGGTGTTTGTACCAGTTCAACTCCCTGAGCACCTCCTGCTGCTCTTGCAAAGTTTGCATCCAAAGCAAGCGCCGCAGCGTCCAAGCGCAGGTCTGGGCGATCAACATCACAGCCGCCCGCTCGTCGGGATCCCAAACCTTACCTGCCTCTGCCCCCAGGATCAAAACCCCCAGAGGCTCCGGCAGAGAGGGATCTGTCTCGCCCAAGGGCACCAGCAGCCAGGATCCCAGGCCGGCAGAATTGAGCCAGGTGCGGCTGGCAGCCGGGATCTCTTCTTGGGCAAGCTGAAGGGGCTCCCCCGCCTGCAGCACATAAGCCAGCAGCGGATCCTGGCGGTCGATCTCGGTGGCTCCGCTGGGGCAGAACTCAGGGGCAGCAGCAAAGGGCGGCTGTAACTGGGCCCGGCTCTCCCCCGGCTGCCAACTGACTACGAGAGCCAACGGGATCCCCAGCAATTGGGCCGTCTGTTGAGCGGTGGTGGTGTAGAGAAAGGACTCTATACTGCTGTCGCCAACGGGCGAGGTGTTCAGGTTTTGCAGGGCCAGACAGGTGGCGATCAGGCCCCTGAGCAGTTGTTCTTGCCGTTGTCGCTGTTGTTCCGATTGGAGGTGCCGCAGGAGCAACCCCACTTGTTGGGCGATCCCGCGCAGCAGTTGCCGTTCTTCCCGGCTCCAGGCCCGTAGCTGGGGGTGTAATACCAGGAGCAGCCCTTCCGGAAAGACAGCGTTGCTGACGGCGCCGCCGACCCGAGTATGGGTGAGCATGAGGGAGCGCACCCCCAGAGGGGCCAGTTCTTGCCGCCAAGAGAGCAGGCGCAGATCTTGGTCGTAGTTTTCTGCCACCACCACCTCGCTGCGCAGCAGATCCTGCCAGTCTTGCTCGCTCAAGGGGCTAAACTGCGGCGGCAAAGCCTGCTTGCCTTCGCTGCGGTGCTCGTAGAAGAGGCGGGGGATGGGCCTGTCGGGATCCACCGTCAACACGGCCACCACAGCGGCCTTCAGGCGCTGCCCCAGGCCAACCACCGCTTGCTGGAGAGCCTGTTGCAGCTCTGCCGGGTTGTAAAGCGAACGGCCCACCTGGTGGACAAACTCTTGGTCGTCGGCCAACTGGCGAATGCGGCGATCCAGATTTTCCAGGGGGGCGGCCAAGGCCAGCCCATTGGCGGCAGCGGCCACCAACTGTCGCTCCACCGCTTGCCAGGTGCGGGGCAGCTCCGATTGCACCCAGATAAACCCCAGCAGATCCCTCTCCAGCAAAATCGGGGCCGCCAAAACCGCCTGAGCCCGCAACTGCTGCATCAGCTTGGGGGGAACCTCAGAGCGGGTCGTCCCCGTGCCGCCCACCACCACCTGGCCATCGGTGAGGGTGTAGTACATGTCCCCCAATTCCCGCAGCGAAAGGCCGCCATCTTTTGGCGACGCTGCTCCCGCTTTGGCCTCTCTGGACATGGGGGCAGGAGTGGGTGGCTGGCTGGGCCTAGCGGCGCTTCCATGGGGAACAAACCGCCCCTGGCTGCGCTCGTGCCAGTACACCTGAATATGGACGGCGCCCAGGAACGTCTGCAGCTCCTGCCTCACCAGGCTGACCCGTTCCTGCAGGGATCCCGCCTGGCGCATCGCCGTTCCCAACCTCAGAAGTAGATCCTCAAGGCGCTTTTCGGTCTGCTGTTGCCAAGCGTTTTCTAGCTCTTGCAGCGAGGCCGCCAACTGCCCCAGCAAAATCCCCAGCAGGGCCTTTTCGTCCTCGCGGGTGGTAACTCCCCACATCTGGGATCCCAGCATCAGGATCCCCAGGCAGCGCCGCCGCCCCACCGCCGAGAAGGGATAGATGAAGCAGCCCTGGATCCCGCCCAGGCGCCTGGCCTCCCGCTGCCAAAGGCCCATGCGCGGCTCCTGGGAAAGATCGGGCACGCTGATGGGCCGCTGTTCGATCACCACCTGCTCCAGGATCTCCCCCGGCTGCAGGGGATACAGAGCTCGCAAGAGCGCTTGATCGTCTTCCCGCAGGGTCACCCCCCCTTGGCCCACCAACTGGTGATTGGCATAGTCGTAAAGAGCAAGCCAGATCAGCGGCGCCCCAAACACCGCCCTGACATACTCCAGCGTGAGCTGAATGAGGGCGTTGGCATCGCTCTGCTCCCGCATCTGTTGCAAGGTTACTTGCAGAGCTACCCAGGGAGACAGGGATCCAGCTCTATCGGAATAAGGGGGAACAGACTGAACCATACCCGTGTGGATTGATTCTGCAGGTTAGCCAATGCCCTATAAAACCTTCTCAACTCCTCCTCTTCTTTGCCAAAAAGTTGGCCAAAGAGCCATGCAAAGGACTTGCACTGGCTGGGAATAACTATAACCCCCCGCTGAGGGGCTGGGTAGCAACAGGGGCAGCCAGGGCCTGCAGGTATTCAGGAAGGCCTTACTACTGGGATCCCCCGCAACTTGTGGGTGTGGGTCACCAAGCTGTGGACAAAGTGTTGAAAGCGCTGTTGTAGCTTCTCGTCTTTGAGATTGCCCTGCTCGTCAAAAGCGCTCCAAGCCCGACCAATGGCGATTTGCTCCGGGATCGCCCAGCCATGCACCCAACGCACAATTAAGCGCATCTGGTTGAGGGTGTTGCTGTTGCTCTCACCGCCCAAAACGCTGATCAACCCGAAGACCTTGCCCTCCAGGTGCTCAAAACGCAACAGATCCAGGGCATTTTTCAGGCTGCCGCTGATGCCGCCGTGGTACTCCGGGCTGGCCAAGAGGATCCCATCCGCCTGCTTCATGGTCGCCTGCAAGAGCGCCACATCAGGATAGTCCGCGTAGGATTCCGAGCCATCCGCAAAGGGCAGCTTCATCTGCCGCAGATCGAGAATGTGCAAGGGGATCCCCAGCTTCTCAAACTCGCGCCGCGCCACCTCCAGCGCTTGATAAGTCAAGGAATTGGGCCGCAAGCTGCCGCCGATGGCCACGAAACGAGCCCCAGAGGCTTCAGCCATGACGGCTTGCGAATTGACAGTAAGGGCTTGCAAAGTTGAAGGAGACATGAGCTGAGCTCCTGAGCAGGCATTAGTTACGTTTCAAACAATCATAACTCATACCAACTCTGCGTTGTAAAGATTGTTTGAGCTGCGGGGCTGCCTAAGGCTGGTGCATTCGCCCAAGGGTCGCGTGGCGAGAACAGTCCGATTCCTACTCGGAACTGGGGATCTGGGGCCAACGGATCACCTGCAGCAGGTTGGAAAAATCATCCCTCCAGACCGGATCTCCGGCTTGGGGCAGAAGGGGCTGCCAGCCCTGCAGAGCTCCAGGGTTGTTGGCCATCAGCACCCAGTGGGAGGGGGCCAGCCCTGCTTGTTGCTGGTCAGAGGACAGATCCCGGTGGGCCTGCTGCCAAGCCTGGAGCTGCAGGGATCCGGCCAGGCCGGCCAACACGGGGGCCAAGTTGAGGTGACGGTTGGTGATGTTGAAGAGCAGCCAACCCTGGGGCTTGAGCTTGCTTAGGTAGAGGGTCAGGGCCTCTAGGGTCAGCAAATGCACCGGCACGGCGTCGGAGCTGAAGGCATCCATCACCATCAAGTCATAGCTGCCCGCTGGGATCCTCTGGAGGCTGAGGCGGGCATCGCCGAGGATGACCTGCACCTGCGCCTGCTGGCTGGCCCAATCGAGATAGGAGAAGTAGCGGCCCGCCCAGTCGGCCACGGTGGGATCCAACTCGAAAAACGTCCACTCATCCCCCGGCTGGGCGTAGGCGGCCAACGTGCCGATCCCCAGCCCCAACACCGCAATGGCGGGCCGGAGAGCCGCAGCCTGAGCTCTAAACGCCGCAAACACCTGCCCAACCGGCCCAGACCGGGCGAAATAGGTCAGCGGCTGCAGGGCCTTTTGGGGATCCAGGTTTTGGCTGCCGTGTAGGGTGGTGCCGTGCAGAAGGCTGCGGAAGGATCCCTGCTCGGTCTGGTATTCCACGATTCGGTTGAGGCCAAAGGCGCTGCGCTGGCTGGCCACCACCTGCAGTCCCGGCATCAGCCAGGGTTGCCCCAGCAGCACAACCAACCCTGCCATCGTCCCCAGCCGCCGCAGCCATCCCCTCTTGCCCTCTCCTGTGAACACCAGCACCGCCCACCCCAAGGCTAAGCCCACGGCGGAGCCGCGGTGAAGCAGCGCCGGCAGGCGAAAGCGCAACAGCAGCAAGGGCAAGAGCAACCCCAGCCCCAGCCACAGGCCCACCC
>NZ_JANSJI010000324.1:0-3287 GCF_047462475.1 Synechococcus sp. H55.11 | reverse complement strand
GTTTCAAGAAGATTGAGGCGCTTCAGCCCCTCTCCCAAAAGAGGAGAGAGGAGCCGGGGATCAGCCAGCAAGCTGTTCTATCACGGCTGGCCACAGGTTAAGCCTGTACCTTGCCGGGCTCGTAGAAGACTTTGGGCAGGGGTCGAGCAAACTTCGAGAAATCGGTCTCCGGCCTAGGCGAACCATAGCCTGCCTTCAAGTTAGAACGATTGAAAGTACTTTTCCCTCTGGCAGGCTCGTAGAAGATCCACCTTCTGAGGGTGTAGTTCACTTCATAGAGAGTTTGCCGAACACCGTTGATCAGCGATGGAAAGCTGAAGCTGCGGGCTCTGGGCGGCTGATACCAGTAGACATCCCCCGGAGATACAGATAAAGGCTCTGGATCGGCAAAGGGAGGATCGTAAAAAATTGCAAAGTTGGGCTGAGGTCGGCACTGAAATTGAACCTGATATACCCCTTGAGAGGTCATTTCCTGCCGGCCCTGTTGCCACGACTGCAGCATTTTGCCAACATCAAAGCCCATAGCTCGCTGAAAATGCCACAGGGATCCCTGGAGGAAAAAGAAGGCCAAATAGAAGTGGGCATTGGCCAGCCAAACCCTCGAGGAATAGTTCCACGCCCCGGTTTGATTTGGATCGAAGTAGTAAGGGGTGAACGCGGATTTCAGCTCTAGGGTGGGGCCGTAAAACTCCACCGGGTAGGCCAGCGAGTTAAACCCACAATAATAAGAGGCCGCAAAGCCGGCCAGAGCAATGCCAAATAGAGAGTAGGAGAGGATCCCGTCTGCCGAGAAAAGAAAGCGAGCTTTAACCCACTCAAACGGCGGAACCAAAATGTGCCACACCCCTCCCAGCAAGAGAAGAGCTGCCACATAAATATGGCCCCCCACCAAGTCTTCCAAATTGTTGACATCGAACAAATGGGTGCGGTAGTCCCAAAGGGTGGCAAAATCTAAAGTTGGAGCCGTAACCAGGCGTACCTGATCGCTATTGGCATCGTACAACCCCCCAAATAGCATTGCCTTGGCCACCAACAACAGGGATCCCAAGCCCAAAACTAGCAGGTGGTGCCCCAAAATTACCCCCAATGTTTTGGCATCATCCCAAGCAAAGTGAAACTTGGCGGCCCTGCCAAATTCCATATCTAAGCTGGGAGGAAGTCGGGTTTGGTGGAAGTAGGCCCCCCAAGCCAACACGCCCGCAGCCACCAGGTGAATGGCAGCAATGGCCACGTAGGGAAAGGTATTGACAATCTGGCCGCCGCTGCCGACCCCCCATCCCAACGTGGCCAGGTGGGGCAGCAAAATCAGCCCTTGCTCGTATAGGGGCCGCTCTGGCGAGAACTTGGCCAGCTCAAACAGGGTGAAGACCCCTGCCCAAGCCATGATCAAAGCCGCATGAGCCACATGTGCCACGATAAAAGTATTGGAGAGGTTCATCAATCGAGCGTTACCTGCCCACCAGGGATAGCCTGATGGGTGCGTCTTTCTGGTTTTCATAGGTAGTTCCTCAGTCAGCTACAGGCAGGTTTAGCTCAAACCGGCAATAATGTGGTCAAGATAAACGGCCATCTCTTGACCTGCCTCTGTGCCAAGACTTTCCGTCAGCACCTCCTTCATAGCATTCAAGGCTTGAATGACACGATCGATGGGAACGCCGAGAGTGATGTAAGTTTCTTTCAAACCCTGCAACACCCGCTCATCCAAAATAGAAGTATCGGCAGCCAACATGGCGTAGGTGGCATAGCGCAGAAAATAGGTCAGATCCCGCAGGCAGGCCGCGTAGCGCCGGGTGGGGTACATATTGCCCCCTGGCAGGGTGATATCCCCATAGAGCAAGCTTTTGGCAACGGTTTGGCTGATAATGCTGCTGGCGCTGGAGCTGATGGTTTTAGCCGCCTTGACGCGCATGTTGCCACTCTGGAAATAGCGACTTAACTGTTCCAGAGCTGCGGCATCTAAGTAGGAGCCTTTCTCATCGGCAGGGTTAATCAGGGAAGTAATGGTGTCTTTCATGACTTTTCCTCCAAGCACTGATATGGACTATTTTTTTGAGGCAATTGGACAAATTCTGCTTGCGTTAGCGGGACGGGATCCTTGCACCGCTTGCTCAGGCATTGCCTGTGAGAACTTTTATTGAGTTGCAGCTTAAGACATCAGAGCCTGCAAGCAAGCTTAAACCTCAAACTCGCAAATCTTAAGGGCAACACAACTCAAGTCCTCAACAAAATCGGGCAACCGCGCAGCAAAGTGTCTACTAACTTATCCATTCAAAAAGCGCGAATCAGTCGATCGAAGTAGGGGGCTGCCAAAGCCATTTCCTCCGAAGAAAGAATACCGGCGGCTACTTCTTTTAGACAGCTCATGGCCACCCGCAGGTTCGGCAGCGGCACGCCCAAAGATGTATACATTTCGCGCATTCCGTTCAGGCCGATGTCCTCTAGCGGCTTATCGTTTCCCGCCAAGATGCAATAGCTAACCAAGCGGATGTACCAGCCTTGATCCCGCTGACAGAGGGCTGTCTTTTGAGGATTGCCTTTATTGCTGGGGGTGTTGGGGCATTTGGCCCAAAAACGTTTGCTGCCTTCCTGGACAATTTTTTGCTCGTTCTCCGCTAATTTTTTGGCGGCTCGGATACGCACTTGACCCTTGCTGAAGAAATCTTCTAGCTTGGCAATCTCGGCACTGCTGAGGAAGCGATCAGCCGCATCCGACTGCGCGATGACTTGGGCAACAATGCTCATAGGTTTTTGGCAAGGAACGCTCTACAGGTAACAAAGTAAGCTATATCCTCAAGAATCGAAATCACTTATTAAGAAAAAGTTGTGAATTGAAACTTACTCGCAACAAACCCTCTCTGCCCCGTGTTTTCAGCACCGTGACCAGATCGAGAGGGCTGGGTTGGCGGCCAATTGGGATCCCGGATACAACCGTAACTCACAGGGATCCGCTCAGCACCCCAGTTCCTCGCCGGCGAAGCTTTTGGGCAGTTGGAGGAATGGTGCTGGGCACGAGCCGAGGGGGTTTGCAGGTGCAACTTCCCTTGGGATCCCCTTCGAGTCAGGTGCCCTCTTACCTGGCTGGATCCTTCTCAGCAAGGGAAGCACGAGAGTTTGGGTTCTGTGTCAAAGTTGGGGCAGATGGGGCAGGTGAAGCGTAAAGGTCGCCCAGCCGGCAGCGCTGCTCACCTCGATGGATCCGCGCAACTGATCCACCATCTGTTTCACCAAAGCTAAGCCCAGCCCCGTGCCCCCTTCCTTCCAGGGATCCTTGCTGGGAATGCGGTAAA
>NZ_JANSJI010000323.1:0-3295 GCF_047462475.1 Synechococcus sp. H55.11 | reverse complement strand
TACTACTGATTAATCCATCCTGCTTCCAGAGTTGGTTTGCTAAGTGTTGCTACTGCACCCCTTGATTCTTTAACAGGCTGTATCAATCAAATGGCGACTCTTTACCAAAAGTTCATACTCTGCAGCAACTCCATGATTAACCAGAGCTTGATAGAAGAGGGTATCTTCACCTGCATCTGCCATCCTTCCCAGTTACTTGCGACTGTACTTGCCCCGTGAGGATCTCAGGTTGCCCCAGAGCACTAAAAAGGCTCCCCCCAAGGGAGCCGAATAAACAGCGGAACCAGCAGAAATTAGTCAAACACGTTGCAGCTCTTGCCTGCGAACGTCGTAAGGGTAGGTACAACTGTCTGTTGGGCTCCCAAGCCAATGGTGCATTGGATAGGGTTACCACTGGAGTTAATATACTGGGTGCTGCCAGCAAGAGCAGTAGTATCCCACCGCATCCCTTGAGGAGAGGTGTTCGAAACGTTACTAGCCACCGGCGTACCGTAGTTTGGGGTGCTCCAAGGATCGTTCATATATTTGTCGCCTCGAGCACCGCAGTAAGTTGTGGGGCAGCCGAACTGAATTACGCTGTAGGCAGTAGGGTATTTTGTGAAATCCAAGCGATAAGCCTCAGAGCCCCGCCCCACCGCACTGAGAGCGGCTTGCGCTTCCGCAGTACGGGAGCGGCGCACTTGGTTCAAGAACTGAGGGATCGCCACCGCAGACAGCACGCCCACAATCACGATCACCACCAGCAGTTCGATCAGGGTGAAGCCCTTGGCTTGGGAGAGAAGTTGCTGAGCCAGCTTGGCCCGCAACAGAGACTGACGAGACTTCGCGCTCATAGTACTCGATCCTTAGTTACTAGAGAGTTACTTGTGCAGGTTACCTGCCAGTCTTAACATACCCAGCCTGAGGGCAATTCATAACAGACTGCCCCCCAGCGAAATTGCGGATCTTGAGGGGGGTGGGTCTAGAAAGGTTCCGTAGTTTGGCCGAGCGGGCCTCTGCATGGCAAATTAAGACCAGTTAAGACCAGCGCTCTCCCTTCCGCCCATGAACCCCACCCTGCAAGCTCGGATTCTGGAAGCCAAGCAACTGTTGCAGCAATCGCCAGATGCCTTCGCAGAATGGCTGGCGACTTTCTACCTACAGCAAGATCCAGAGGCGTGGAGAGAGTTCTTGTGGGGCCTCTTTGATCTTGAGGTGCCTTCGCCGTCTGAAGAAGAAGCTTTCCCGGCTGACCGGGTGGCAATCGCCCTCGCGGCACTGGAGCAAGTTTTGATTTCGGGCCGCCTAAACCTCGCCTACCAGGTCTACACATCCTTGGTCAAGACCGGGATCCTGCCCCCGGAGAAAGTCGTAGAGCTATTGCTGTCTTTGGCAGGCCGTCTGGAAAATACACCCAGCCAGGATTCCCAGCAGCGTCTCCAGATCTGCCTAAAGCTGAGGGAGATGGCCTTTGAGCTGGATCCAGTCCGGCGGGATAACACTCAAGTTCTGCTGTTCCGGGCCTTGCAAGCTCAAGACGAGCTGGCCGTCGGCTTCTACGGGCAGGCCCTAGTGGAGCACTTAGTCAGTCTGGCGGGTGAGGAGACCATAGACATCACCCAGGAGTCACTCCTAACTCAACTCCTCACTCGGCTATGGGATGACGGCTACCTGGATCTGTTTTTCGAAGTGGCCACAGTTCTACAAGCTCATCTCCTAGAGAGTCAGAAATCCGGCTTTGCCGCTCTCCTAGCTCAGCTAGCCCAGGCAGCAGATCCAAAGCAGGCCGAGCGCTATCAAGGTTTGTGGACAATAGAGGACTTGATCGGCGACTTCTTTCAGAGGGCAGCTCGTGCCCTCTTCGGAGACTCTACTAGCGACGCTTATTCCATCTTGGGAGAAGCGCTTCTTGCAGCAGCCGAAAGTCCCCAGGCACAGGAGAACTTTGCCCTGCGCCTGCCCCTTCTGTCGGAGTCCTTGGAAAAGCTGATCCACGCTGCCCGGCCAGACAGGGTAGAGCTTGCTATCCGAAAAATCATTGATTTTCTCTCGTCCAGATCAGTTGATCTAGGCTCCCTGGAAGTAAACGACGAAAATCTCCTCGAAAGCCTGACCGTTGCTAAAGCTATTCTCTTTCGAGTCTGCTTTTGTTGGAGCTATCTAACAGATGATCGGTCTCTAATCCGTCGTTACCAGCAGCTTGCTGGCAGGATTTTTAACGATTGCCTCAGTCTTATGGCCTCTCAGCGCGATTTCTTGTGGTCTGAGTATTGGAAAAAAAATCAGCAAGATTATCAAATAGTCAATGGAGAGAGTCGTAAACTTCGAGTTGGTTTCCTGGGCAGCTGTTTTCAGCGACACTCAGTGGGCTTCCTCAGCGAAGCTACTTTGAGAAATTTATCCCGCAGTGTATTAGATATTTGTTACTACTACTACCATGGCTGGAAAACTGAGGAAGTGGCCAGCCATGACAATACATACCAAAAGTTTTGGTCGCAGGAAAGCCTTTACTTTCGCTTCTTTTCTGAGGGAATTAATCCACCTCAAGTAGCTGCTCAAGCTCGCGAGGATCACATCGATATCATGGTCTTCATGGACTCTATCACCAGCCACGACGCCAATATCGTAGCAGCCCTACGGGCTGCCCCTGTCCAAATTGGCTGGTTAGGCGGGGATGCTGTCGGCTTACCTGAGTTTGATTACTTTTTTGCCGATCCTTATATTCTCCCCGAAGATGCGCAGGCCGATTACTATGAAAAGATTATCCGCTTGCCGAGCTATTGCGCCGTTGAGCATCTCGACGTCATTCCTGCTGACGAGGTAGAGTTTCGGACTAAACTGAGAATAGGTTCGCAAGACGTTGTTTTCCTTACCGCGGCTAACGCCTACAAGCGCACTGATAGTTGCATTGATGCTCACCTGAAGATTCTAAAAGCTGTTTCCAACGGCGTTCTTATTGTTAAAGGCTCTGGGGAAATTGCTACAGTAATCAGGCGTTATCAAGAGAAAGCGAAAGACTTGGGTGTTTTGGATCGCGTCCGTTTTCTTGCCAAAACCAGCAGTGTAGAAGAGCATCGGGGCCAACTGGCTCTAGTGGATCTGATTCTAGATACCTTTCCTTATACTGGCGCAACCCACACCATGGAAGTCCTTTACATGGGTGTGCCGGTTCTTACCCTGGTAGGCCGTCACTACTACGGCCGCATGAGCTACAGTCTGCTGAAAAATATCGGTCTCGAAGACTGCATCACCTGGTCGGTAGAAGAGTTTATCCAACGTGGGATCCAACTGGGCAACAATCCGGAGCAACTCAACC
>NZ_JANSJI010000322.1:0-613 GCF_047462475.1 Synechococcus sp. H55.11 | reverse complement strand
GCTTTTCCGGGGGTAGGGTTGATCCCTACCTTTTCCCCGCAAGGGGACGGAAACCGCGTCAACCCCCGCGGCGGACTGTTGTTGAGCCGGCTTGGATGTTGATCCCTACCTTTTCCCCGCAAGGGGACGGAAACAGAGTGGGGTCAATGTCGTCCTCACTCTCTTCAACGACCCGTCGTTGATCCCTACCTTTTCCCCGCAAGGGGACGGAAACCGCCCGAGCCAAGGAGTTGGCTCAGGATCTCCTGACGGAGTTGATCCCTACCTTTTCCCCGCAAGGGGACGGAAACTTCGTCCAGGACTCACCAAACGGGTGAACAGCCACGATGTTGATCCCTACCTTTTCCCCGCAAGGGGACGGAAACCCGGCAGTAGTAATAGTAAGAGGAATCCGGGAGAACCCGGAGTTGATCCCTACCTTTTCCCCGCAAGGGGACGGAAACGCGGCTTTTCTCCACTCCGCCTCGATTTGAGGCTTCCTTGGGGTTGATCCCTACCTTTTCCCCGCAAGGGGACGGAAACTGCCGCGCGCCAGTCTTCCCCTTCCACCAGCTTGTCGTTGATCCCTACCTTTTCCCCGCAAGGGGACGGAAACGAGTAGAGAGATTTCTCC
>NZ_JANSJI010000321.1:0-616 GCF_047462475.1 Synechococcus sp. H55.11 | reverse complement strand
TTTACGATCCCCGAGGTGTTTGGCATGTTGCAGCAGGCAGGGTTGGGCTTTTTAAGCCTGGTGGATATGCCCGACTGGTCGGTGGAGTCTCTCTTTAAGCAAGTGCCGGAGTTTGTGCGGCAACGGCTGGAAACCCTCAGCGTTATGGAGCGGCTGCACCTCTACGAGCTGATCCGGCCTGCCCATCGCCTCATCGACTTTTGGGCCGAGCACGCCGGCTCTTCCCTGGTGCTGCCTTGGACGGATGCGGATTGGCTGACGGGATCCGTGCAGTTTAACCCCCTGCTGATGGACAATACCCGCTTCCACCAGGAGTACAACAAGGCCCTGCAAGAGAACCGCCCCTACGAAATGCAGTGGACAGGGGCCACCCACGGGCGGATCAGCATCCCTGCCGAGAAGGTGAGATGGCTGGCTCCGCTGCTGCAGGGGCCGACTCCGGTGGCAGAGCTGATTCAACGGGTCGTCGAGCTGGGATCCCTGACGAAAGAACAGGCAACTGACGAGGTGCTGACCTTCCTGACGGCGTTGGAAGACTTTCTCTTTGTCATGCTGCAGTAGAGCCGTTTACCCGTTCCCGCTCCAGCCCAGCTCCCCTCTCCCTCTGGGAGAGGGG
>NZ_JANSJI010000320.1:0-12478 GCF_047462475.1 Synechococcus sp. H55.11 | reverse complement strand
AATCCTTCCCTTTGCCTGAGAGGGCCCTTGAAGTTAATGAAAATTATTAGCAAGGCGCTGTCCACCGGCAACAGAGAGAGAGCTAAGCTAAAGCTCGACGCTGTTGGCCTTTCGGCGACAGGCTGGCAGGAAGAGGGTCTGCTTTCTCAACTCACTCCATGTCCAAAATCCAGCCCCTGAACCCAGAGCGGATCGCCCAAATGGCGGCGGGAGAGGTGATCGACTCGCTGGGGGCTGCTCTGCGGGAATTGCTGGAAAATGCCCTCGATGCTCAGGCCACCCGCATTCAGGTGGAGATTTGGCCCAGTCGCTGGCAGGTGCGGGTGGCCGATAATGGGCAAGGGATCCCAGGTTCGGAGCTGGAGCAGGTGGCTCGCCGCCACACCACCAGCAAGTTGGACGGTTGCAGCCTGGGATTTCGTGGGGAAGCGCTGCACAGCCTGGCCCGCTTGGGATCCTTGACCATTCAGACCCGCCATGCTGACGATGCCCACGGCTGGCTGGCCGCCTACAACCGACAGGGGGAGCTGGCCCACCAGCAGCCGGCGGCCACTGCCTTGGGAACGGTGGTGACGGTGGCGGATTTGTTTGCCGACTGGCCTCTGCGCCGTCGAGGTGTGCCCCCTATTGCCCCGCTTCTAACCCTGGTGCAGAATGCGGCTTTGGCCCATCCTTGGGTCAGTTGGCAGGTGCATCGGGAGGGACAACTGCTGCTCAGCCTCTGGCCGGGAACATCTCTGCAAGATCTGCTGCTGCAGGTGTTGCCGCAGTTGGATCTTTCGGATCTGCGCTATCAGCGGATCCAGGAGGGGGATAGCGATTGGGAAGTGGTGCTGGGCCTACCGGATCGTCTGCATCGCCCCCGCCCCGATTGGATCCGCCTGGCCGTCAACGGGCGATTTGTGCAGATGCCAGACTGGCAACGGGTGATCCAGTCAGTCTTTCAGCACGCCTTGCCCCGCCACCGCCATCCTCTAGTGGTGGTACATCTGCGCCTGCCACCTGAGCAGGTGGACTGGAATCGCCATCCTGCCAAGAGTGAGCTCTATCTACGGGATCCGGAGATCCGACAGGAGCAGTTGCGCCAACACCTACACGCTCTTCTGCAATCGGGATCCGGGCAAGCCAGCCGCCGCTCTGTGCATCTCATCCGCGCCAGCAAGGCCAAGTCGATCTACAGGGTTTCCTCCCTGCAAAGTCCGGCTCTCCCCGCTGCCGGTTGCTCCCTGCCGCCTCTGAAGGCCCTGGCCCAACTGCACCGGATTTACATTTTGGCGGAACACCCTCAGGGGCTGTGGCTGGTGGAGCAGCACCTGGCCCACGAGCGGGTGCGCTACGAGTACATCCAACAGCATTGGCAGCCGGTGGAGCTGGAGACGCCGGTCATGCTGGAGGGATTATCCTCCCAAGCAATGGAGCAATTGGGTCTGGAGCTGGAGCCCTTTGGCCCCAACACCTATCTGGTGCGCCGCGTGCCTCTGGCCCTGTGGTCGGAAGACCCCAAGGAGATTCAGGGATCCCTGCGAGAATTGAGCCGCTGTGCTGACCTCGAATCAGCTCAAGTGGCGGTGGCCTGTCGCGGCGCCCTGCGCAATGGGATCCCTCTGACCCTGGAGCAGATGCAACAGTTGCTGGAGGCCTGGCAGCGCACCGCCAATCCCCACACCTGCCCTCATGGCCGGCCAGTGTATCTGGCTCTGGCCGAAAAAGATCTGGCCCGTTACTTTCGTCGCCGCTGGGGGATCTGCGACCGGCCCATCTCCGACTCCAAGCTGGAATCTTTTTGGGAGCTGGATCCGCTGGGAGACAGGTTTGCCGCCCAAGTGCGGCGCTCGAGCAGCGCTTCTGCCTCGGAGCCCAGGGACGAGACCCGCTCCGCCCCACTATAATCGGGGATGTCCAACTGCTGACCCCCCCATGGCCTCTTATCTCAAACTCAAAGCCCAAGAAGAGACCTGGCTGCAGCGCCATGCCCGTCTGATCTTGGCGATCTTGGCCAGCCTGGGATCCCTGTTGACGGCCTACCTCACCTACACCAAGCTGACCGATCAGCCTGCCGCTTTCTGCACAGGGGATGGGGGGTGCGACCTGGTGCTCTCCAGCCGTTGGGCAGAGTTTTTGGGGATCCCGACGGCAACAGTTGGCCTGCTGGGCTTTTTGGGGGTCTTGGCGCTGGCGGTGCTGCCGGATGAGATCCCGCTGGTGAAGCGGTGGCGCTGGCCGGCCCTGTTTGGTCTGGTTTCCGCCATGACCGCCTTTGAAATGTACATGCTCTACCTGATGGTGGGGGTGCTGCGGCAATTTTGTCTGTATTGCACCACCGCCATAGTCTTGGTGGCCAGCCTGTGGGCGGTAACCCTGCTGGGCCACCGCTGGCTGGATGGGGGCAAGCTGGCCTTCAGCTACATTCTCGTGAGCTTTCTCACCTTGGTGACCACCATTGGGGTGTATGCCAACCAAGTTCCTCCCCCCAGCCCCCTGGCGGCAGGGTTGGCGGCCCACCTGCGGCAGATCGGCGGCACCATGTACGGGGCCTACTGGTGCCCCCATTGTCAGGAGCAGAAAGAGCTGTTTGGGTCGGCCTTTGCCCAAGTGCCCTACGTGGAGTGCTCCCCCAACGGTCCCGGTACGCCCCAAGCCCAGGCATGCACAGAAGCAGGGATCACCAGCTATCCCACCTGGATCATCAACGGCCGCACCTACGTGGGGCTGCGCTCGCTGGAAGCCTTGGCGGCAGCTTCCGGCTACCCTCTCGAGCCCGGCGGAGGACAGTAGTTCTCCAGGAGCGATGGCAGGAAGAGGCGTACACAGTTTCGCCCGGCTTGCTTGGCCTGGTAGAGGGCCTCGTCCGCTCGTTGGAGTGCAGCTTCTGGATCTAAGGGGTCATCTTCGCTGATAACGATCCCGCCAATGCTAATGGTGACAGGCAGGCTGCGTTTGGGCGAAACGTCAATTGGCCGGCTGGCGATGGCCCGGCGCAGAGACTCGGCGTAGCGGTGGCAGTGGGCGGGGTTGAGCCCAGGGGTGACGCAGACAAATTCTTCGCCGCCGTAGCGGTAGAGCAGGCTGGAGGGACGCAGTTGATTGTGCAGCCGCCCAACAAGGGCCTGCAACACGCAGTCGCCGATGAAGTGGCCGTAGGTGTCGTTGACCTGCTTGAAGTAATCCACATCCATCATCAGCAGGCAGAGATAGCGATAGCGGGCTTGCCCACGGGGCCCCACCTGCTTGAGTAAATGGGGCAACGCCTGGTCGAGAGCGCGGCGGTTCAAGGCTCCGGTCAAGGGATCCGTCAAAGACAGAGACTCCAACAGCTCGTTGCGGGCCCGCAGTTGCCGGTTGGCCTGGGCCAAAGCTCGGGTGAGCCGCTGCAGGCGCAGCCCCGCCCGTACCCGGGCCCGCAGCTCCTCAGCCTCGACCGGCTTAACGATAAACTCGTCCGCCCCTGCATCCAGCCCCTGCACCCGATCCTCAACTTCGGAGCGGGCGGTGAGCAAAAGGAAGTAGACAAACTGGCCGGCAGCGGAGTGCTTCAGACGGCGACAGAGCTCTACTCCAGACAAACCCGGCATGACCCAGTCGCAGATGATCAAATCCGGCCATTTGCTTTCATCCAGGGTCTGCAGGTGCTCCCAGGCCAACTGGCCGCTTTCCCAGCTTTCCACCCGGTAGTTGGAGCTTTTGAGGACTTCGCCGATGTAACGACCGTTCACCGGGTCATCGTCGATGACCCAAATGCAGGGAACCTGAGCCGGCACCTGGCTCCACGAAACTTCCTCCAAGGGCAAGGGCTCCGTCCCACCAACGGGAGCGGAAACCAAGCTGGGGGAAGGCTGCCAGCCTTCGAGTTCAGCCGACAACATGAGGAGAAACCCTGATACGACGAAGTAATGCCAATTCTATCCCTGAGGTCTAGCTGCAGCTAGAGCTGGGAGTGGCCAGGCAAGCCGGATTGGCGGGCTGTTCGCCCAGGCCAAGGTGCAATGCTTCCACAAACTGCCGCACCCGGATGGGGTCAATGAGGGGAAAGGGATCCGCACAGCGCACCGGCATGCCGGCGGAACGGGCCGGCCGTTTCAGAGAACTGGCCACAATCACGCCATCCGCATGGCGGATGAGGGTGCCGATGTTTTCGGCGGTGGCCCCTGAGCCAATCAACAGGGGTACCTGAGGGGCAACCTGGCGGGCCAGCTCCAGCTCCTCCAGAAGGGGTGGCTTGCCGGTGGCCCAGCCGGAGAGAATGATGGCATCGGCCAGGCCGCGCTCCACCGTGTCGGCGATGGCTGCATCCAGACGGATGGGACTCAGGGGCTGAGCGTGTTTCACCAGCACATCGGCGAAAATCTTGATGTCGGCCCCCAACTCGCGGCGATAGCGCAGCAGGCGGTGGGCATTCCCCTCAATAATGCCTTGGTCGGTTATCATCGCCCCGCAGAGCACATTCACCCGGATAAACTGCGCTCCCACGCTGGCGGCGATGGCCAGAGCACTGTAGCCATCGTTGCGCAAGACGTTGATCCCGATGGGCAGGGAGACCAGCATTTTGATCCGCTGGACAACCACGGTCATGGCGCTCACCACCGCCGCGTCTACCCGCTCCTTGGCAAAAGGGGCATCGTAAAAGTTCTCGACGAGGATCCCGTCCACCCCGCCTGCCGCCAAGGCCGTGGCAGCCTGTTCTGCCTGAGCGATCACCCACTCCAAGTCCCCTCCCCAACGGGGGGAGGTGGGCAGCGGCAACAGATGAACCACCCCAATAACTGGATGGGGGGTCTTGAACAGGTGTTGCAGCAGGTTCACCGGCGAGCTTCCTCAGGGATCCCTAACGATCTTACGCCTGGATCTGACCCATGGCGGTATTCTGCGAGGGAAGTGTAACATCAGGGCGGGGCGGAGAAGAGCTGGCCAGGCCTCGGAGCAGTTGTGGCACCATACCCGGCCCTTCGTAAACCCAGCCGGTATAGACTTGCAGCAGGCTGGCTCCGGCTTCCAGCTTCTCCACAGCATCGGCCAAGGTGAAGATGCCCCCCACTCCGATGATGGGCAATTTTCCTTGGGTGGAGCGGTGGATGTAGCGAATGACTTGGGTGGAACGCTCCCGCAGGGGGGCACCGCTGATCCCGCCGGCTTCTGCCAGAATTGGCCTGGGTTCTGAGATGCCGTGGCCAGGTAGAAAACGGGTTTTCAGGTTGTCGCGGCGCAGCGTGGTGTTGGTGGCCACAATCCCGGCCAGTGCATAGGTTTGGGCCAGTTCTAGGAGGCTGTCGATTTCAGGCCAGTCCAAGTCGGGGGAGATCTTCACCAAAAGAGGTTTTCGCCCCTGATTTTCCTGCTGTAAGGCAGACAGGATGGGCTCCAGTTGCTCAGCAGCCTGCAGGGATCGCAGGCCTGGGGTGTTGGGGGAACTGACGTTGACCACGAAGTAGTCCCCCAGCTCCTGGAGTAGCCGGAAGCTGGCCAGGTAATCGGCAGCCGCTTCTTCTAGGGGGGTGATTTTGGCTTTGCCCAGGTTAATCCCGATGGGAATAGGACGCCGACGCAACCGGCGCAACCGTTCAGCCAGAGCCGCTGCCCCCTGGTTGTTAAAGCCCATACGATTGAGAGCGGCACGATCTTGGGGCAGTTGAAACAGGCGCGGTTTGGGGTTGCCCGGCTGCGGCCCAGGAGTGACGGTGCCCACCTCCACAAAGCCAAATCCCAAGCTGGGCCAGACGGCCAGAGCCAGGCCATCTTTGTCAAAGCCCGCAGCCAAGCCAAGGGGATTGGGAAAGGTGAGGCCCCATAGTGACACCGAGAGCCGGGGATCCCGGTAGCAAAACAGTCGCTCCAGAGCCGACAGGATCCCGGTGGCCTGGGTAGTGTCGATCCAATGGAGGGCACGCAACAGCCCCACCTTGACCGTTTCTGGATCGGCTCTCAGTCCAGAAAAAAGCAAAGGCCACACCACATCTCGGTACAGGTTCACCGCAAAGATCCCCTAAACTCCCCCTTGACTGTAGCTGGCTTCCGCGTTGCAAACCGTCGGCGTGATGGATTCTGGACTCATTGCCGGCCAAGGGATATTCCACGGCAGCATTCAGTAGTGGCTCCTCTGGGCTTGCTCTTTGCCGGCGACGGGGTCGTCTTGCTGCTCAAGGCCGGCTCCCCAAACGGCCCCCAAGAGCAACGTTATCAACAGGTGCACGCGGCCATCCAACATCACCACATCCAAAAGCCCTGAGACAAAAAACGCTGTCAAAGCCAGCAGCATCCCCAACAGGACACTTTCTTGAGAGCGCCGCCAGGCTTGCCACCCCCGCGCCAAAATCCAGCCCCACAGGATCAGATGGCCCAGCAGCAGCGGGATCCCGCCCTCAGCCGCCAGATGTAGGTACAAATTGTGGCAGTGGCCCAGCAGCTCCGGCGGATCCTGAGCATTGTAAAGAGCGGCAAAGCTCTGCCAGCCCCAGCCGGTCAAGGGTCGCTCCCGTGCCATCTGCAGGGCAAAATGCCAGGCATCCAAGCGGTTGGCGGTGGAACTAAAATAGAGGGCTTGAGGATCGAAGGTGTCTGCCAGACGGCTCCAAATCAATCGGGGCACAACGGCCCGCCAGCCCGGCCAATCCCAAGCGGCGGCCAAGCTGGCCAACCCCAAGCCGCTCAAGAGCCCGATTCCCCACCAACAGCGCCGCAGCGCCAACCCTATCACCAGCGCCAGCCCCCCCACTCCCCAGCCGTTGCGAGAGGCCGTCAGCAGCAGCAGCAGGGATCCCAGCCCCAGCATCGCCCCCAGCCCTGCTCTTCCCAGCCAGGATCGTCCCACCCCTTCCCACCCCAGCCCCGCCGCCAAGCAGAGATGGATCACCAAGTAAATGGCCAAGATATTGGGAGAGGTAAAAGCTGCCGCCGGTCGCTCGCCTCCGGCCACCCCCGTGATCCAAAGCGGCCCCAAAACGAGATGCCCCTGCCACCCCCACAGCACCTCTCCCCAGCCCAGAAGCAGCATCAGCCCGCTGCCCAGAACCAGCACCTGGGCCAAACGACGACGGCCCCCAGGAGAACCACAATCGGCCAGCACCGCTGCAAAGGCCGGCAGCATCAACAAAAAAGGCCAGTAGTTGAACATCCCCGGCAGGCTCAGCCGCCAATCCTCACCCACAAAGGCCACGCCCACCGCAGCCAAGCTCAGGAGAGCTGCCAGCCCAAATAGAGGATCGCGAAGGATCCTTTTACCGCAGCAGGTATAGCCCTGGATTGTCCCCACCAAAGCCAACAGCAAGCTGGGGGCTAAATTCACCGGGAGCAGCGCCGCCGCCCCCAGCAGCCAGCCCCGCGGCCGAGAGGGCAAGGGATGCGGCGGCAACTCTTGAGACACAACCGGTGCAGAAAAAAACATCATTCATCCTCAAGGGGGATCCCCGGCCTGACCCGTCCCTGGCCGAAGTAGCGCCCAAATTGCAGCTCATACACCTCATCTTCATCTTGGGTTTCCACCCAGAGCTCCGAACGGGCATAGCCCACACACAGCAGCCCATACCCCTGCTCCTTCAGCTCGCGCGAGAGGCCCATCGCCTCCGGCTGGTACAGAGATCCCCGACGCACTCGCACCGCGCAGGTGGTACAGGCGCCGTTGCGGCAAGCAAAGGGCAGTTGGATCCCTTGGGCCTCGGCACTGGCCAAGATGTATTGATTCGCCGGTACCTGGATCAGATAGTGGGTGTCCCGTTGGCGGTCGTGGATGTGAACCGGGTAAGAGGAGACAGAAAAAGGAGAAGGCATGGAGAAAGTGGCCCCTTTCCTAGAGTAGGAGACTTCTTCATGATCCCACAGGATTTCCACAGCCCGAGGTCTGGGATCTCGACTATCAAATCCCCAGCACCTGCCACAAGCTCACCCCCAACCCCAGAGCGCCCAGATGGTAGGGCCACTGCAAGCTCTGGCGGGCAATTTTGCCCGTGAGGGCCCAAGAGAGAAGCACTGCCAGGATCAGCGTGGATCCCTGGAGAAACTGAACTACCGCCGGGTGCGCCTGCCACAGCACGGGAAGAGCAGATCCCGTCTGGGAAAAAGTTGCCCAGGTTACCGGCAGCACCTGCCCCGCCTCCGTTAAAAACAGGGGCCAGTAGAAAGCCAACGTTCCCCCCAAAACCAAGGGCAGATAGCCGTAGATCATCTCCGCAAAGGGTCGGGGTCGCGCCCCCCGGCCCAGCCGATGCCACAACCAAGCCAATCCCCAAGCTGCCAAAGGCACCAAGCTGGGAAACCCCAAAGCCAGCAAAGCGGCCCCCAGATGGGGCCAAAACTGCCGTAGATCCCAGCTCAGACCCCATTGGGCCATCTGTTCTGCCAACCGCGGCAGACAGTGTAGGTAGATGCCTCCCAGCAACAACAGCAGCAAAGCAATTTCGGCAGCGCGCGGCGTATGGGTAGTCCACAGCTCGATCCCAGGTGGGCGCAGGTTGAACTCCACCGAGCGATGGGGACAGGCTTTGAGGCAAGTCATACAAAGGACGCAATCTTTGTTGTCTTGCAGTTGCGCCGGATGGGAGTAGAGGGGACAGCCTCCCGTCGCCATGCCTTCCCCCTTCTCGGGCCCTCCTTTGTAGCACTGGTAGGTGGTGCATTCTGCCGAACAGGTGCCCTGCTGCGCCCGCAGCTCCGTCATCGAGAGCTTGGCGTAGAGGCCGTTCATGCCCCCAATCGGGCAGAGGTAGCGGCACCAAAACCGCCGCTCAAACACCAGTGAGCAGGCCACCGCTCCACCAGTAATCAGCAGCAGCAGCCACCCCGACAGGTAAGCCGTATTGGGCAGATCCCAGATCTCCTCCCACAGGAAAATCAACGCAAACCCGGCAAACAGCACCCAGCCGCCCCAGCGCTCCGCCGGCTGTCGCGGCCATTTCTGCAACTGCCGCGGCCAAAGCCATAACGACAGCCTCTGGATCAACTCCCCATAGATCATGAAAGGACAGACGGCACACCACACCCGTCCCAAGAAGGGAAACACCAGCAGCACCAGCGGCCACCACCAGGCCCAGAAAAGATTCAACCCCACATTGTGGGCCCGATCCTGAGGCCCCCAAAAGAGGAGAAACACCACCAGGGTATAGAGGGGCAACACCAGGCCGTAGTTGAGGCGATCCGGCCACCAAGGGCTGCGCAGCAGGCGACGCAAGCGGGGATAGACGTTGAGCAGGTTGAGGCGAAACTGCTTGCCCCGAGGCTGGGAAGCCCAAAACACCTCTTCCCCCAGCACGCTCGCCCCCGCGGCCTGCACTGCCGCCCGCTCGACCAGGCTGCGCAGCTCCCGCGAGTTGCCGGGAAAGTCGTAGCTCTGCAAGCGGCGCAGCGCCTCCGGCGAGAGCTTGGGCTTGGGGATCCCGCGCCGGCGGCTGTAGAGGCTGAGAAAATAGTCGGCCATGGCTTTGATATCGGCCTTGCGCACCCGCAGCGGCGGCACTTTGATGGCCATCGCCCAAGGGTCAAGGGCGGGGATGGGCCGTTCTGACACCATCAGCAGACGACAGCGACAGGGGCGCTCCTCTCCCGGCTCCCCTTCCCCCCGCTGCACAGGGGTGTAGGATCCCGTCTCCAGCAGGCGCAGCAACTTGGGCATCAGCTCGGCGGGCAGCTCGTGCAGGTTGTTCAACAGCAGCGTGCCCTCTCCCAGCCACTCCAGCAACCCCGGCTTGCCCCCCGTCCGCCCGAACAGATCCGCCCCACTGGCCTGCAGGGCGCTGCAATCCACCTTGATCATGGGCTGGCGCCGCCGCGGGGATCCAAAATGGATCAGGGCGGCGACGTTGTCTTTTTCCAGGCCCGGCTCCCCGAAGATCAACACCGGCTTGCCGCTCTGGGCTGCCTCTTTGATCTGCTGCCGCAGGCGCACCGCGTAGCGGCTGGAGCCGACGATCCCCCGCTCCACCTTCGGCACCAAGTAGGGGCGCAAAGCCACTTGCCGCTCCTGCTCATAGCTGAGGCGATCTTGAGCCTGGGCCAGCGCCTCGGCCAATTGCCCCGAGTGCTCTGCCAGCCAACGGCGCACCACCGCAGCCGGGATCCAACCCCGGATCCCGGCGGAAACGGCCACCAGATCCCGCCGCAGGGGCTGCTCCGCCAGGACTTCCCCCAGATGAGCCACCGCGCCAGGCAGCAGGTTGAGAACCTCCCCGGAATGGGGATCCCGCTCTTCCCAGCGTCCCTCCAGCAAAATCTGGATCCCATCCGGCAGGGTTCCCGCCTCTGCCAAAACCTCTCCCTGGCCAAAGGGATGATCTTGCATTTGCTCTGCCAGAGGATACAAGCTCTCCGACGTCAGGCTTTGAAACAACGTCTGCGCTTTCAGCCAGCGGGCACGCTCAACAGGAGTCATCTGCAGTGCCTCTGTTGTCTTGGGATCCCTTAGCTGCATTATCTTGCCTCTTTTGAGCAGCTTCCAGCCTGTTGGGATCCTTAATTTGAACAACCTCTGGCCAGTCAAGGCAAATGCAACTGCCGGCCGATGCGCACCATCGGCCCCAGCCCCAATCCCGTCGGGTTGAGCGCCTGCATCTCAAATAGGGCCAGAATGTGGCGCACTTGCAGCTCTGGAGTCACAGAATTCACCCCCATCGCCACCACCAAGCCGCAATAGCCACCCGTCGCCCGGCACCACCGTTCCCAGCGCTTGCGGGCCATGGAGTGAACGGGATCATCTTCGGGAAACTCCCCGAACAGGTGCAGGTCGCGATTGCCCGTTTGCACAATTTCCAGGTCGTAGCGATCGCCATCGAAGGGATCTACCCCCGTGTTGAAACAAACGCCCTGGGGCCCGCCTTCTCCACGCAAATTCTCGATCAACTGCTTCGCTTTGGAGCGGGAAGTGCGCACGATCACCACCGGCAGCCCTTCTCCCCTTTGCACCAGCTTGCTTTGCGGGAGTGGATGCCACTGCCCCGTGCGACGCAGCATTTCCACCGTTGTCCACGGCAACACCCCCAGGCCCAGTTGGGCACCCTCAGGCACCAAATCATCCCGCAGCAGGGTTTGGGTGTGCTCCTCCTCCTCTTCGTCTCCTTCCAGCTCCAGAAGCTCTGCAGCCAAGTCTGGCAAGGTGCGCACTTGCACCGAGAGGGTTTCCCCTTCCGCCTGGGGGTTGGGAATGCGGTACCGACCCTGATAGGGTTGAAAGTCCTCTTCCAGCCTGCGGTGGTACTGCTTGAAGAAGCGATGCAAGGCTTCCAGGGCCACCGCCAAGACCGCCGCCTCATCCTCCTGCAAAGTCACGCGCAAGCCTTCCAGAGGGTGAATGGTGCCGAAGTTCGGCTCAATTTCATCGGGATCCAACTCTGCCAAGTCCAGGTCTGGCAGTTCGTTGAGCTCAGGATGGCGAGCTTGAAAGGTGAGATAGAGACAATCTTGCCTGAGGAAGGCCTCTTCCATCTCTTCGGGAGTATCCGGCTGCCCCGCATCCTGGCGAAACTGTTTGAGGGAAGGCAGCGAGCGATAAAAAAGCACCCCATACTCCATGCCCAATCGCCCCATCACCGAGACGTAAAGGGTTTGGATATCCCAGTGGTTGAGGTCGAGCGCTAAGATTTGGTGATCCTCTAGGTAATTCCAGGGAGCATCTCGCCAGAGGGTGAGGGCTCTGCCGGCCAGCAGCTCAGCATAGTTTTCTGGCAGCGGGGGAGGGATCCGCCCGTTGGCCTCTTGAAAGCTCTGCAGGATCTCGTCGATCAAGGGCAATGCCGGCTGGCATTCCACTTTGATGTCCAGCTCGTGCAGAATGCCGCGCAAGAAAAACTGCACCTCTCGATCCCGCACGACGATCTTTTGGGGACGAGCGGGCGAAGCAGCATGGGGCTGCTCCATAGCCATGATCAAGGTTCGCACCATCGGCTCAACACCCGAGCCAGCGGGCACCACTTCCATGGCCCGTACCACTCCCTGGATGCCATCCACCCACAGGATGCACTCCCCTTCCGTTTGCGATCCCAGGGGCGGCAATCCCAAGAGGGTGTGGCGATCCCCTTCCCACACCGAGGGCACCTGGGGCAACTTTTGCAATCGACGAATCGTGGCGGCTGGGAGACCGGACATAGACATCCAAGCAAGAATTCAGGAGAACAACCCAAGCGGCTGAGTGGATAGGCCCAACCAAGCAGGGATCCCGCTGCAGCCATCTAACCACCAGTGTAGAAGCTGAGTTCCGCTTCAGCGAGAGGACAGACATGGCAGAGTCAAGCCCTACAGCGGCCAAGAAAGCTGATGGTCAGACTCGAACTGACGACCGCTCGATTACAAGTCGAGTGCTCTACCAACTGAGCTACACCAGCAGTTTAGGCTTGTCGATTCTAGCATTTTCCAGCCTTGCCCCCCAAGTGGCAGGCTCGGACGGGGAGATATAGTCGTTTCCAACAAGATTAAGATACTTTGCCGCCAGCCCAAGCGCTCCGCGTCGCTGCCCTCACCCCCAGCCCCTCTCCCAGCCCTCACCCCCAGCCCCTCTCCCAGCCCT
>NZ_JANSJI010000319.1:0-3322 GCF_047462475.1 Synechococcus sp. H55.11 | reverse complement strand
AAATGCTCTGCCCGGCTGTGGAGGGCCTTGCCTGCCGCTTCAGGATTAGCCCGCCGTTACCGATACATCTTCGATGCGCAGAGCCGGAAAGGCCGTGGTGCCGTTGAAAACAGTTACCTCTTGTGAGATGGCGGAGATATTGCGCAAACAATCGTAGAGGTTGCCGGCAATGGTGGTCTCCAGGATGGGGCGCTTCTCGCCACCTTTGACCAAAAAGCCCCCCTTCACCACTCCGGAAAAATCGCCGGTGATCGGGTTGCTGCTGCCGGAAAGCCGCGTGACGATAATGCCCCGCTCCATCGCATACAGCTCAGACAAAGGGGTTGTCCCCGGGGCCACGCTCAGACAGGCCGGCCCCACGCCCGGCAAGCTGCCCGCCCCCCCTGTGGCATGGCCGTTGGAGGGAACGCCGGCAGCCCGGCCTTCGTAGCTGTTGTACATGAAGTTGCAGAGGATCCCTTCGTGGATCAGGGGGGTAATTTGGCGTGGCATCCCCTCGCGGTCGAAGGGCTCGATGGGGTGGCCGGGCAAGCCCAGCCCCTCGGAAACCAAGGTCAACAGGGGGCTGGCGATCAGGGATCCCATCTTCTGCGCCAGCGGGCTTTTGCCCTTGCGCACCGCGTCCGCCCCCAGCACAAAGAGGAGGTCTCCCAGAAACTCCTCCACCACATCCGGCGGCAGGACGATGGGGCCGCGAAAACTCTCCCCCTCCCTAGCCCCTAGGGCCCCCACACACTTTTGCACAAAGCGCTCAAAAGCCCGCTCCAGCGCCGGCAGCAGCTCCGCCCGCTTCTGCACACTGTCGCCGTCGTAGGCAAAGCTGCCCACCTCGTCCCCATCGATGGCCATGCCAAACAGGGATCCGCCCGCCTCGACGCTGTGGTAGTTGGCGCGGATGCCGGTGGAAGAAGCAATGGCCACGGTATCCTCTTCCACGCTGAAGGAGCCGCTGTCAATGGTGATGCGGGGATCTTTGGATCGCACCCACTCCACCAGTTGGGATCCCAGTTGCGTCAGCTCGGCAGCATCCAGTTCCAGCAGGCCTGGGTCGAGGGCAAAGGGCACCTGGGGCAGAGGCTGGGGATCCGGCAGGCCGTTGAGGGGATCCGCCGGCGAAGCCTTGGCCATGGCCACCGCCTCAGCCGCTGTCTCGGCCAGCTCTTCCGGGCGGTTGGAAGTGGCAAAGCCCAGCCTGCCGCCGCAGAAAACCCGGATGCCGAACAGGGTCTCGCTGCTGCTGCGGGCCAGGTTGAGGTCATTTTTCTCAAAAGTTACTTCCGTCTCACGGCCTGAGTTGGCAAACACCTCTGCTTGGTCGGCCCCGGCAGCCAAGGCCTTTTGCACACCCTGTTCGCAAAGATCCAGCAGGTTTTCAGGAGCAATGACGGAGCCGGCCATAGAACTTGAGAGCTGCAAGAGAACAGTTCTATTATCGACCCTGCTGCCAAGACCTGCCCCAACAGCAGGGGGCAGATGATCTCAACTGGTCACTTAGGCTTGGGATCCCTTTGCCGGCAGCTTTGCGGATCCCTGGCGCATCAGGGCTGCTCCAGCGGCTGATCCGAGAACAGCAAGGGGGCAATGTTGGCGGCTTGGTTGAGCGGGATCTCGTCGTGGATGGCGTACTGATAAAACTGATCCAGCCGCTGACACAGACCTTCTGGGGTCAAAGCTTGCACATTGGAGCTGATGATGTAACTCTGGGCAGGAGAGGCCCGAAACGCCTGAAAGGCTTTGCGACAAAACGCCTGCTTGGCCTCAGGATCCGCCTGGCGCCACTCCGGCCCTGTGAGTTTGCCAGAGAGTGCCGGCTCAGTTGCCGCCCAAGCGCTGGACGCGACCAGGGGCAGTCCCGTTGCCCAAACCAGCCAGGCCAGGAGGAGCAGCAATACCTGCTGCCAAGAGAACCCAAGCCGTTGCTTGTGTTGCACCATAGGTGGATATGCTGAGGGAAGGAGCTTGGAATGCCGAAGCACCCTTAGCGATCCTATCGCCCCCGGTCTCCCCCATCCAGCCAAGGACAGCCCTGGAGCTCTCTACTTATGGCTCGCAGCAAACCCCGCCAAAAACAGCGCTTTCCCCATCTGCTGGGCTCCAAGTGGACTTCTGTCCAGCCTGTGATGGGTTGGCGACATTTTCAGGTCGCCGCCCGCCAAGAGGGGCAAGGGGGGCTGGTGTTTGCCGAGCTGAGGGCCGTCTGCGATCCCCAGGTGCGCCTCTGGGTCAACGCCGCCACCCTCAAAAACCGGGATCTCTGGCAGCCGGGCTGGACGCCGCTGGAAGACGGGATCCCCTGCGGATCTGGCGGATCGTCTCTCTCCAGAGACTCAGGGATCCCCGGATCCCTCTAGCGCTGTATTCTTCTAGCTACAAGACTTTTGAGGAGAAAACGATGCCCAGGTGTGATGTCTGTGGGAAAGAGCTCAGCTACGGCGACTATCAATGGGCCAAGCGCTGTACCAATCCCTACGGGAAATCCCACCTTATCTGCTTCGACTGCTACAGCGGTTCTTCCTGTCCCATCTGCTCCTCCCCTCTCGAGTCGGCAGAATAGAAAGAAGTCGTTCTCAACAGCCGTTTTTCCTCTCCCGGTGAGCCAAGCTCTTGGAAGGAAGTTGGCAAAAGTCTCGCTGGTGTTCCCAAGGGAGCCGCAACAGTGCGCATTGGCCAGGGCTATGACATCCACCGTCTCGTAGAAGGGCGCCCCCTGATCCTAGGCGGGATCCGGATCCCTTACGAAAAGGGTCTGTTGGGTCACAGCGACGCCGACGTGCTCACCCACGCCATCATGGACGCCCTCCTAGGAGCCGCCGCCCTGCGGGACATCGGCTACTACTTTCCCCCGGAAGAGGAGCGCTGGAAAGGGGCAGACAGCATTCTCCTCTTGCAGCAGGTGGTGCAGTTGGTAAGCCAAGAGGGCTGGCGCATTGCCAACGTCGATAGCGTCGTGGTGGCAGAGCAGCCCAAGCTCAAGCCCCACATCCCCGCCATGCAGGCCCGCCTGGCCGAGGCCATGCAACTATCGCCCAAACAGGTAGGCGTGAAGGCCACCACCAACGAAAAACTCGGCCCCGTCGGCCAGGGAGAGGCCATGGCTGCCTTTGCCGTCGCCCTGCTGGTGGAACGCTGAGCTGCCGGCTTGCGGAAAGCACCTGGCCGTTGCCCTGCCCAAGCTGCCAAACTGGCAAGCAATCGCTCCCTCAAAAAACCAATTGGCCCCCATTGTCGTGAAACCCCCTGCCGCCTCGATCCCAGCTCCCCTCTACCTCTGGGAGAGGGGCCGGGGGGGCGGGTGTCGTCCCCCCGGGGCGGGGGCGGGGGG
>NZ_JANSJI010000318.1:0-621 GCF_047462475.1 Synechococcus sp. H55.11 | reverse complement strand
AAGTTAAGAATGGGCAAGTTTGACACTCCCACCGCCTAAAGGCAGGGGATTCTTACGCAGTTCAAAAATGAACTCGTAAAGGCGCTGTCAAGACACCTCTAGACAGAACCTTGAGGCAAAGCCCCAAGGTTCTGCTTACTTTTCTGATCGCATTCTGATCGCATAAGCAGGACGGAGTCCTTGCAGGTTGGCTGAGACGTTAGTATCTCCCGGACGCTTGCCACCGGTCGGGTTTTTCACCGTTTTAGGGGCTCGCCTGGGAACGGCACGTCTCGGTGACAACCATACCATTGATGAGCAACTAAAGTTGCTTACGGGCTTTTCCGCCCCGCACTAAAGTACGGGGCTACCAAGCTATCCCTCTGTGTGTTACGCTTAACTCGCTAGGGAGTATGTTGCGACCTTTCCGGTGCCGGTTCCAAATTCCAGGGTGGGCAGATGAGCGACGAACAGTTGGATGATTTGCAGGAGGCTATGAGCACTGCTGGTCGATCGATCAAAAAAGCGGCCCGACGTGGAGCCTATGAAACTGCCCAGACAGTAGGAGAGGAGCGACGGCGCATCCGTATTCGCACCCTGGATGGCACCGATATTCGCGGCGAGGTATTCCTAGAAGGGACG
>NZ_JANSJI010000317.1:1716-12488 GCF_047462475.1 Synechococcus sp. H55.11 | reverse complement strand
TATTCGCACCCTGGATGGCACCGATATTCGCGGCGAGGTATTCCTAGAAGGGACGGAGTTCGAGCGACGGGTTTCCAGCCTGCTCAACGATGAGCGCACGTTTGTCCCTTAACCGACTCGGAAATGTTCATCAACGGACGCCGCGTCGCCCATGCCGACTTTATCTGCGTCAACAAAAACGCCATTTCCCACGTTCTGGAAGAATAGCCTGGCTTGAACCGTCAATCGAGTCGTTTGGGTTGTCCCCCAACCTCTGGGGTGTCTCTCTCCCAGTACGATGCCAGCGGCGGTAGGATGAAACAGAGCTGGCCCCAAGCACTTCCAGCCGCTTACCCGATGAGCAGCACCCGTTATCCGTTTGAGCGTGTTCGCGACCACTTGCTCTTTCAGTCCTTGGCAGATGCTGAGTGGAAGGCATTGACGGCTGCCCTACTGCCCAGCCGATTCTCCCCAGGCCAGGTAATCTTCCAAGAAGGGGATCCCAGTAGCGACCTGTACGTAGTTCTCAGCGGGATCGTGGAGCTGCGGCGCCAGTACATGCGCTATCCCGGCGATTACTGGCTGGCAACACTGCATGCTGGGCGCGTGTTTGGAGAACTTTCCTTGCTGACGGGGCGGCGGCGCTCCTTTACCGCAGTGAGCCTAACCGAGGTGCAAACCCTGCGCCTCTCCAGCGAAGGGCTGCTCCTATTGCCCCTGGAAGTCCAGGTGAAGCTTTACCGCGCCTGGACCCAGATCATCGGCGAGCGCCTCTTTTGGCTCGACAGCATGTTCGCAGATCTCCTGGAACAACGGGGGGCGGAAAATGTCGCCTCGGCTATGGCCCTGCTGCAGCAGCGCTATCCTGCTTGAGGAAAAAGAACCCCTGCCGGCAGGCTGGGATCCCTAGAATCAAGGTTCTGGCGCTCCTACAAAGAAGCCAAAAATCAAGCGGTGGGATCCCAAATTTTATCTTCAGAATAGCCAGGGCTTGCGGTATTATGTGCTAAGCAGCAGCTCCCGAAGCATTTCAAGCAGCGAGGTTAAGAGCAGTGGTCAGGGTAGCCATCAACGGATTCGGTCGCATCGGTCGCAACTTTCTGCGTTGTTGGCTGGGGCGCTCCCAGTCCAACTTGGATATTGTTGCCATCAACGACACCTCAGACGCTCGCACGGCTGCCCATCTGCTCAAGTACGACTCCATCCTCGGGCCGCTGCAAGGGGCGGAAGTAGAGGCCGCCGAGGGTGGCCTGCTGGTTAACGGCAAGCATATCCACGTGGTTTCCGATCGCAACCCCAGCAACCTGCCCTGGAAAGAGTGGAAAGTGGATCTTGTTATTGAGGCCACAGGTGTTTTTGTAGACTACCAGGGTGCCTCTAAACACATAGAGGCGGGAGCCAAGAAGGTGGTGATCACGGCTCCGGCCAAGGGGGGAGACATCCCTACCTTTGTGTATGGCGTCAACCAACATACCTACGATCCGGTGCGGCACAACATTGTCAGCAACGCCAGTTGCACCACCAACTGCCTTACCCCCCTCCTCAAGGTGCTGCTGGACAAGTTCGGCGTCCTGCGGGCTACGATGACCACCACCCACAGCTACACCGGCGACCAGCGGATTTTGGATGGTGGCCACCGCGATCTGCGACGGGCGCGGGCGGCGGCGCTGAGCATGGTGCCCACTACCACCGGGGCGGCCAAGGCAGTAGCGCTGGTGATCCCCGAACTGAAGGGCAAGCTGAACGGGGTGGCAGTACGGGTTCCCACGCCCAATGTGTCGCTGGTGGACTTGGTGGTGCAAACAGAGCGGCGTGTGATTGCCGAAGAGGTGAACGCGGCTCTCAAGGAAGCTTCAGAGACCACGATGAAAGGGATCATTGCCTACTCCGATATCCCCTTGGTCTCCATCGACTATCGCGGCCACGACTGCTCGGCGATTGTGGATGCGGAGATGACCAGTGTGCTGGACGGGGATCTGGTGAAGGTGATGGCCTGGTACGACAACGAGTGGGGCTACTCGCAGCGGGTGCTGGATCTGGCTGAATACATGGCTGCTCACTGGGTTGAGTAGGCTGTTGTTTCCTGTCTCAATCCCTCAGAGGTGGAGAGGGAGAATTCGGCAAAAACTTGCCAGCGCTTGCCGTCATGGCTGAGGAGGGTGAGAGCGGAGGCGAGAAAGGATCCCTGGAAAGGGCGAGTTTTGAACTGTGGCCAGGCGGTGCGAAACTGGGCCGGGCTGAGATCCCGAAAGGCCACAGTCATGTGGGGGACAAAGGGACGAGCTGGGGTAGGGGCCGGCTCTGGCTTAAGCAGCAGATTCATGTGGCGCTGTGTCTTGGCCTGGAGCTGTTGCAGCTCAGGGGAGGGCTCGACGTGGATATAGATAACCCGTGGCGCGAAGGCACCGAAGCCGCGGAGCTCAACGGCAACCGGAGCCTGCTCCTTGGCAAACTCTCCCAGGGATCCCGTCAGGGCTGGCAGCTCGGCAGTGGGCCACTCGAAAGGAGGCACCAGGGTAATGTGAGGGGGCGAGCGCAGGGCTGCGCGGCTGGCAAATTGCTCGGCAAACTGTTGTTTGATGGCGGTCACTTGCTCCTGCAAGTCTGCCGGGGGTAGGAGGGCGAGAAACAGCCGCTGTTGGGGAGCGTCGTTCACCATTGCTGGACAGGTGAGGGACCTGTATTATCCAGGCTAGGACAGCCCAGCCCCAGACCTCTACCCCATTCCCTAAGGGTCAGAGGGTTTGTCGGGATGCCCGGCATCTTCTTTAGCCACTCATATTCTCATATAATTATCTAGCGATTATCTAGTGGCAGTAGGCTAGAGGGATCCTCTATGACCCAGCTTTCCGCTCCCGTTCCCACGCCGGCAACCGCATCTTCAGAACCTCAGCCGGCTCCGCTTCCGTCTTACCATTGGCATCTCTTTCTCTGCGCCGACCAGACCAAGCCCAAGTGCTGCGAGAAAGCCGTCGGATTGGAAGCCTGGGACTATTTGAGATCGCGGATCAGGGAATTGAACCTGGAAATCCAAGGCGGCAGCTCCCTGAGAGTACACCGCACCAAGGCCAACTGCCTGCGCGGGTGTGACTATGGCGTTCCCGGCCCGGTGTTGCTGGTGTATCCCGGTGGGTTTTGGTACCACTCGGCCACGCCCCCGGTGATAGAGCGGGTGCTGCAAGAGCATATCCTGGGCGGGATCCCGGTGGCCGAGTATCTGGTAGCCCAAGATACCCTCAGCGCCCCTGATCCAAAAGAGCGTGGATAGCCTGCACGTACTCTGCCGTCGCCTGTTGCAAATCAGCCTTATCACTGGAAGCAGGGGGGGGGATCACCTTGCCGATGCGCACCGTGATGGGGCAGAACAGCCGCGGCCAGCGGGATCCCTTGGGCAGCACCTTCTCGGTACCCCAGAGGGCCACGGGGAGCAGAGGTGTCTGGGTGCGCGCTGCCACCAAGGCAGCCCCCAGGTGAGGCTGGGGAATGCGGCCATCGGGGGTGCGGGTGCCGTTGAGAAAGATCCCCACCGCCCATCCCCGCGCCAGGGCTGCTTCCGTGGCTCGCAAGGCAGCGCGGTCAGAGCCGCCTCTCTTGACCGGGTAGGCCCCGTAGAGCCGGATCACCTGCTTCAGCGCTGGCACCCGAAACAGCTCTTCCTTGGCCATGAAGGCTACAGGGCGGCGCACTGCATTGGCCACCAGCGGCGGATCCAAGTGGCTGGCATGGTTGCTGACAATGATCAGGGATCCCTGGCGAGGCACGTTTTCCTGGCCATAGGTGCGGCCAAAATACAGTCCCCGAAACAGCGGATTGACCACCAGCCACTTGAGCAGCCAGTAGGCCAACCAATCCTGGCGGCGATAGCCCATCTGGACGATTTCCCAACTTAGGGGTAGCTCCCTCTTTGAGTGTAGGGGAAAGCGGGGGATCCCCAGGGACTTTGGAGATAGGTTTTCCTGAGACCTTCACTTAGGGTGGGATGCGGTGAGGGCCAGGAGTATGTCACCTCTCCAGATCAGGATCCTCGCCCAAAGCCCGCAACCTTTCCGCCAGACGCTCAGCCCGTTGGCGCTCCTGTTCGGCTCGTTGGCGCTCCAGCTCAGCCCGCTGGCGCTCCCGCTCGGCCCGCTCATCTCCCGTCAACAGCAACTGCCCTTGGGCGTCGCACCAGCGCAGCCAGCGGGCTTGTTTCCCCTCGAAAACTCCGTCCCACAGCCTCAGGCCCAGCTCCACCTGTTCCAGCCAGGTCTCGGTCATTTCCGCATAGTGGCGGCCTCGCAGCTCGAAAATGCGCAGCTCCTCTGGCCCCAGCTCGTGGTTGGGATCAAAAACCACGTAGTAGCTGACCCGCATCTGCTCGTAGCGACTGAGCTTGCCCCCTAGCTCGTCGCCTTCGCGGTTGGAGACAATCTCAATCACCACATCCGGCGGCTTGTCAAATTGCCAGAGCAGATAGCACCGGTTCTGCTTCTCCCACCATTGTTCCGGCACCGTGACATCCAGGCTGAGAAAAACATCCGGCACGATGGGAGGTCGGTTAGGGGTGGTGTAGATGCCCACATTGGCTGCTGCCAGGAAGGTTTTGTGGGGCAGAGAGCTGTAGAGTGCCCCCGTCAGGAGACGCTGCTGCTTTTCAGAGGCAAAGTTATCCACCGGGGTATCGTCCTCAGTGACCAGATCAGCGATGTCGGGCAGCAGCAGTTCAGTATCCATGGGCGAAGGCAGTCGGGGATGTCGACATCTTAGCCGTTTCCCCTACTTTTTGCCGCAGAGGACAAGGGCGGCAAAGCTGGCCGCTCTCCAGAAGGGATCCCGCCCGGAGAATGGGGTATCACGGCAAAAGGGATCTCTTTGAGGAAGAACCTTGAACTGTGACGTTTTGGTGATTGGCTGTGGCGTGGTGGGCTGTGCCATCGCCTACGAGCTGTCTTCCGCAGGGCTATCAGTGGTTGGGATCGACGCCAAGGATCCGGCCTCAGGCGCCACGGGCGCGTCACTGGGGGTGTTGATGGGGATCTGCAGCCGCCAGCCGGATGGGGAGGTGGTGCAGTTGCGCCTGAAAAGCCTGGAGCAGTTTGATCCCTTGATTGCCCGGCTGGAAGCGGACTTGGGTCGGAATTTGCCCGTCAATCGGCACGGCATCCTCAAGCTCCTTCGGGAGGAGGAAGTGGACGCTTGGCAAGCAACCCTGGCGGCTCGGCGGCAAGCAGGTTACCGCCTGGAGCTGCTTAGCCCCGGCGAAGTGGGATCCCTGCAGCCGGGTTTGCGCAGCGACCTGGCGGGGGCCCTCTACTCGCCCCAGGATCGCCAAGTCCAACCCAAGCTCCTCACTCAGGCCCTCTTGGAAGCAGCCCAGCGCAAGGGATCCCGCTTTTTCTTCCATCAGCCGGTTCAGAAGATCCAGCGCAGCCCGGATCCCCCCTTTCGCCTGCAGGCAATTGATACGCCCGCCCTCACCTTCTCGGCGGGGCACGTCATTCTGGCGGCAGGGCTGGGCAGCTCTCCTCTGGCCAAAGAGCTGGGGTTGCAGATGCCGTTGCAGGCCGTCAAGGGCCAGGCCCTGCGGGTCAAAGCGCCTAGGATCCCCCTGGGGCCGGTGGTCAGCGACGAGGATCTGCATCTGGTCCCCCTGGGCGATGGATCCCTGTGGGTGGGGGCAACCGTGGAGTTTCAGGCCCCCCATCCCCAGCCGACGCTGCTGGCGCTGCAAGATCTGCTGGCCCGCGCCATCCGGCTCTGCCCGGCTTTGGCCGAAGCGACTTTGTTGGAGCACTGGGCCGGCCACCGCCCTCGACCGGTGGGGCAGCGCGCCCCCATCCTGGGGCCGGCTCCCGGCTATGTCAATCTTTTTGTTGCCACTGGCCACTACCGCAATGGAGTGTTGCTGGCCCCGATTAGCGCCGCCGTCCTGAGAGATTTGGTGCTGAAAGGGAAAACAGCCCTCTGCGATCTAAGCGCTTTTGCCCCAAGACCTAAACAGGGCTGAGCGGGCCTATCCCCTGAGGGAGGCGGACTTATGTCAGAATAGAAGGCTGCCCGGCTCAGGCCGGGCCAGCGTGTGACCTGTCGAGTCCTGCAAAGGAGAAGAGAGCCTTGCCGAAGTTCGCCCTAAAAGCCCTGTGGCTAGAAAACGACTTGGCTATTGCTGTGGATCAGGTGGTGGCCAAAAACCGCAGCCCCCTCACCCACTACTTTTTCTGGCCTCGGGATGACGCTTGGGAGCAGCTTAAAGCTGAGCTGGAGAGCAAAACTTGGATCAGCGAGGAAGATCGCATCACTCTGCTCAACCAAGCCACCGAACTCATCAACTACTGGCAAAACGGCGGACGCAACCGCCCCATCAGCGAAGCCCAGGCCCAGTTTCCCGACATCCTGATCGGCGGCAACTCCTAAGCCTCTCGGCCACAACCTGACCCCGGATCTGTCCCACCTTGCTGAGTCTCCCAGTTTTGGGCTAGATTGGCACTCAGGAGTTTAGAGTGCTAACTTTCTGTTGGCTGAGCCGATGGATTCTTCCACTCCGCCCGGCAGCACTCGGCACAGGTAGCCCAGTCGAAATT
This sequence comes from Synechococcus sp. H55.11, assembly GCF_047462475.1. Classification (NCBI taxonomy): domain Bacteria; kingdom Bacillati; phylum Cyanobacteriota; class Cyanophyceae; order Synechococcales; family Synechococcaceae; genus Synechococcus; species Synechococcus sp. H55.11. The sequence goes on along the minus strand of NZ_JANSJI010000317.1, from coordinate 5,949 downwards.
ACGAGGATCGCGGATTTTATGGCAAAACGGATTCTGTTTAGAGAAGAGGCCCGCAAGGCGCTGGAGCAGGGCATCAATCAACTGGCGGATGCGATCAAGGTTACGGTTGGCCCCAAAGGGCGCAACGTGGTCTTGGAGAAGAAGTTTGGTGCCCCCCAGATCGTCAACGATGGGGTCACGATTGCCAAAGAAATCGAGTTGGCGGATCCCTTGGAGAACACCGGTGCCCAGTTGATGCGGGAAGTGGCCTCCAAGACCAACGATGTGGCCGGGGATGGTACCACCACTGCCACCATCTTGGCCCAGAGCATGGTGCGGGAAGGGCTGAAAAACATTTCAGCGGGTGCCAACCCTGTGGCCTTGCGGCGCGGCATTGAAAAGACCACCGCCTACTTAGTGGAGCAAATTGCCGCCCATGCCAAGCCTGTGGAAGGCCGCAAAACCATTGCGGAAGTAGCCACCATCTCTGCCGGCAATGACAGCGAGGTGGGGGAGATGATTGCCAAGGCCATGGATGCCGTGGGGCGAGAGGGGGTGATCACCGTCGAGGAATCCAAGTCCTTGGAGACGGAATTGGAAGTTGTAGAAGGGATGCAGTTCGACCGCGGCTACATTTCCCCCTATTTTGTTACCGACACCGAGCGGATGGTGGCCGAATACGAAAATGCCTATCTGCTCATCACCAGCAACAAGATCTCCAGCCTGCAAGATTTGCTGCCCATCCTGGAGCGGGTGGCCCGTGAAGGTCGGCCTCTTTTGGTCATCGCAGAAGATGTGGAGGGAGAAGCGCTGGCCACTCTGGTGGTCAACAAGCTGCGGGGGGTGCTCAACGCGGTGGCGGTCAAGGCTCCGGCTTTTGGGGATCGGCGCAAGGCCATGCTGGAAGACATTGCCATTCTCACCGGCGGGCAGCTCATCTCCGAGGATCTGGGCATCAAGTTGGAGAACGTCACCCTGAACATGATGGGGGTGGCCCGCAAGATCACCGTCACCAAAGATAAAACGACAATCGTCACCGATGGCAGCACCAAAGCGGCGGTGGAGAAGCGGGTGGCCCAAATTCGCAAGCAACTGGAAACCACCGATTCCGAGTACGACCGCGAGAAGCTGCAGGAGCGGATTGCCAAGTTGGCCGGTGGGGTGGCGGTGATCAAAGTGGGGGCTGCCACCGAAACAGAGCTCAAAGACCGCAAGCTGCGCATTGAGGATGCCCTGAATGCCACTCGAGCGGCGGTGGAAGAAGGGATCGTTCCCGGCGGTGGGGCGACGCTTTTGCATCTGGCCAAAGGGATCCCGGCTTTCAAGGCAACCTTGAAGTCGGAAGAGCAGGTGGGGGCAGAGATTGTCTACCGGGCTTTGCAGGCTCCGCTCTATCAGATTGCCCACAATGCCGGTCTGGAAGGGTCGGTGGTGGTGGAAAAAGTTCTGGAGAAGGAGATGCCTTTTGGCTTCGATGCCCTGACCGGAACCTATGTGGACATGTTTGCTCAGGGGATCGTGGATCCGGCCAAGGTGGTGCGCTCGGCGTTGCAAAACGCAGCTTCCATAGCCGGAATGTATCTCACGACCGAAGCGATTGTGGTGGAAAAACCTGAGCCCAAACCGGCAGCCCCGACGGCTGGCTCCGGGGGCATGGGTATGATGTAGCCCCTCAAACGTACGCTCCGGCCCTGGGAGAGGCGGCTTAGTCTTGGATGTACTCCGCGCCGGAGAGCAGGGCAGCTTCGGCCTTCTGAAACTCCCGTCCCAGGTAGGCCGCATGGCTGAGCTGAGAGACAACCCTCTCCTGCTCTTTTTCGAAGATCTGCACACACAGTTCTTTGGCCGTGCGTCCAACATACACCCGTTCAGGGGAGCGATTGACGGAGCCCCTGGCCGGGATCACTGCTCCTGTTTCCGGATCGGTGGCCAGCCCCCGCTCGTTAATTACAGTGCGGTAGTACTTGGCGCAAATCAGGTTCTGCTCCCGATCCAGGTAGATGACAAAGTAACCCGCCGGATCCAGCTCCAAGGGCCGGCGGGAGAGATGGTCGTCAAGGCTGCGCATCTGCTCGCTCAGGGGCGTGGAGGAAGGAAGCATAGAACGGCTGACCCAAGACCGCAAGAGAGAAACGTAGCCGAGGCTACGTTTGCCTGCCTTCATTGTGACAGATGAAGCTGCTTTTTGGACAACCTCGGTTCTGGCGGATGGATCCTGTCTTGGGCTAGCGGGGGGCCACTCGATAAAATCGTGTGGTCGTCACCCACTGGTCGGAAGGGATCCCTTCGACGACAATGGCGCGGGCGATGGCACTGCCCAATTGGGATCCCCGCACCCGCACATCGGCAAAGGAGCCACTCTGCTCAAAAGAGGCGATCTCCTGGAAGTTCAGCGGACGGGGAGAGGCTACGGCCAACACCTGGGCTTGGCCGAAAGGTGGAGCGATGGTCAACCGGTAGCTGGCCCCCGGCGGTGGAAAGGTACGCACTTCTCCGGCCCGCAGAAACTCGTTCCCGCCGGAAAAGCGGTTGGGCAAAATCAGATGGGTGCGGCCATCGGCTTGGATGCTGAACAGATAGACGTAGGCATCGCGGTTGGTGCTCAGGGTAATGGCAATCGGTTCTCCAGGCCGGTAGATGGGGTTCGACCCGCGCCGATCCAGCTCCAAATTGACCTGCAAGTCAGAAGGAACGGGGTTGACGATGATGGAGCGGGTGCCAATCTCCAACTGAGCAGTGTCGGCCAGTTGCAGCCTTTGCAAGGGGGGGTAAATGCCCAAGGTTTGCGGAAAAACAGCGGTGGCCGGAGCTACAGACAACCCCAGAGCCAAGGGTAGGAAAAGCAGTTTGGCGTTCATTGTTCAACACCGGATCAAGGGTTATGTTCATCCTAGGAACGGGCCCAGGTGGAGCGGCTCAGGCTTTGCGCAATCTCCAATCTCCTGCCGCGGCAGTTTCTCCTACTGCAGATGGCATCACCGAGGGGAAAAAAACGCTGCAGCGGCGAGGGCACGGCTCCCTTCTCGGCATCTGGAGGAACGTAGCTGAGAAGGGCTAAGCTGCAAATAAGGGATCCCTTCCTCGCGCCAGATTCCAAGTCAACCCCCAACCGGCTTATGGCTCACGACAGCTACCAAGAGGGCATCGCGGCGGTACAAGCGGGAGATTTCCAGTCGGCCATGCGGGCGTTTCGGCAAGCAGTTGCTGCCGACCCAACCCACACCGAAGCTCGGTACAAGCTGGCCTGGGTGCTGGGTATGAGCGGCTACCTGGATCCGGCCTTGGCAGAGCTGGAAGCCGTTTTGGCGGCAGATCCCAACCATGTGGCAGCCCATTACAATCGAGGGGCCCTCCTGTTGCAAAAGGCCCAACTGGAAGCAGATGAGGATGGCCAAATCGAGCTATCCGTTCTGCAGCAGGCGGAAGCAGCCTTTCAAGCGGTGATGCGCTTGGATCCCACCGATCAACGAGCCTTTGCTTTTCTCAATTTGGTCAGGCGGGCCATTCGCAACCACCAGCCGCCCACCCAGGTCTCTAGCGGCAGTGGCGGGTAAACCCCTGCACCAAGGCTTCAATCGGCGCAATGCTGGGATCCCCGAGTTCGGCCTCTGCTTCTTGAGAGACCTGTCGTACCACTTCTGGGGGCAACTGCAGCCTATCCACCAACTGCCGAAAGGCGTCCAGCTCTTCCAGATTCACCACGGGTTCTTCCGGGCTGCGGGCGCTGGCCGCAATCACCAGGTAGCCCAACTTGAGGATGAGACGCTTCTCGGCCTCATCGTTGACTTTGGACAGCACCTCTGCCAACGGGACTTGCTGCACCAAATACTGGCGGATCTCCTGCGCTAAGCTGGCCTGCTGGCCGGGATGCGAAGCAAAATGCCGCGAGAGTTGCTGGGCGATGAGCTCCACTTCCGCAACCTCCAGCGCGCCATCAGACCAGGCCATCGCGGTGACAGCTCGCAGCAGATTCATTTGCTTGGGGGTAATGCCGGGCGGGGATGGAGTGGGCATATATCCTCCTGGGGTGGCTCATCTGCCAGTTTAGAAGCGGATCCCAGACCATTTCGGTTAAGTTTGGTGTCTGCTCGATGGCTCTTTCCAACCCGATTCAGACACTCACTTCCTGCTTCACCCCGGCCCCTCTCCCCAAGAGAGAGGGAAGCGCTTGGGCGTCCTACCAGTCGCATGCTCTGTGTAGCCCAAGGCGCAGGGGCAACGCATCGGAGAATGAGTCTCTTGGCTCAATCAGCC